>DBGEDL010000016.1:0-38677 GCA_048375035.1 Collinsella sp. | reverse complement strand
GGCGGGCAAAACCGTCCCGGCGCCCAGAACCAGCCCAAACCGGGCGAAGGCCGCCGCAACAAAAACAAAGGCAAGGCCGCACCCAAGCCGATCGTACGCCCCGAAGTGAGCGACGAGGAGGTTTCGAAGCAGGTAAAGGACCCGGTACCGTTACGGTGCCGGGCTCTTTTGGTTTAAGGCATGCCGTAGTATTCGCTGCTTAGATAAAGAAAGCGCCCGCTTGCTGGGGGAGCAAGCGGGCGCCTGTGAGCGAATATGTTTGCGGCGAAAGCCGCGATGAGCGGTGGGGTGGCGACTAGTTGGTCGTACCGGAATCGTCGCCCGTGCTCGTGCCCGAGCCCGAGCCCGAACCAGAAAGTGCGACCGTCAGCGTAATCGTGCTGTCGGTGGACTGCTTGCCAGTGGGGGAGACGCCCGTAACGGTGGCATCCTCGTTACCGCTTACGGGATTGCCGTTCTGGTCACAGAAGCCAATGTTATAGAAACCGGCGTTGTTGAGCGCGGTAACGGCGGCGGAGATGCTCTTGCCGTACAGGTTGCCCGGGACGGTGGCCTTGCCGGACTTCTTGGCAATGACGACGGTAATCGTGGCGCCGGGCTTCTGCTTGCCGCTGGGGTTCCAGCTGATCACGGTGCCCTCGGTAACCGAGTCGTTCTCCTGGTAGCTCACGTCGACGCCAAAGCCTGCCATATCGAGGGCGTTGCGCGCCTGGGCCTCGGTCATGTCGGTCAGGTCGGGGACGGACGTGGTATCCGGGCCGCTCGAGACCTTGTACGAGATGGTCGTGCCCTTCGCGACTTCCTTACCGGCTTCGGTGCCCTGCTCAAAGACCTGGCCCTCATCAGCCTCGTTGGCCTCCTCGGAGGCGTTGCCCTTCAGGCCAACGCTTGCCAGCGCGGCCTCGGCCTGGTCTTTGGTCAGGCCGACAAGCTTGGGAACCTCAACCTTCTCGGAGGGCTTGGGGCCCTTGGAGATTACCAGGTTCACCTTGGTGCCCTTGGCCTTCTTGGTGTTGCCGTTGGGCGTCTGCTCGGCGACCTTGCCCTCGTCGACATCGTCATTGTAGCTTTGGTCGATGGTGCCGACCTCGAGGCCGGCTTCCTTGATCAGCTCGACGGCAGTCTGCTGGTCCTTGCCCAGCACGTCGGGCACGGTGACCTGCTCGCCGCCAAAGAGTCCTGTGGCAAAGGCCACCACGATGCCGATGACGGCAACGGCTGCCACCATGGCGGCGATGATCTTGTTCTTGTTGGATTTGGGCTCTTCGACCTCGTAGGAGCCGGTGGAGCCCGAAACCGAGCTACGGGCGGTATTCTGGCCGCTCACGCCCGAGACGGGACGCACCATGGCGCGCGTCTGATCGGAAAGCTCGCGAGTCTTGGTGGCGCCCAGCTCACCGGGGGCACCGATGATGCGCGTGGGCTCCGAGACGTTGACGGCACGGCCCGACAGGTAGCTGTTGAGCACCTGACGCAGCTCGTCGGCGGTCTGGAAGCGGTTTGCCGGGTCCTTCTCCATGCACTTGAGGATGATGCGCTCAAGGTCGGCGTCGACACCGGAGTTGATCTGGCTCGGCGGAATAGGCAGCTCGTTGACCTGCTTGAGTGCGACCGAGATAGCGTCGTCACCGTCAAAGGGAACGCGGCCGGTGGCGCACTCATACATCACGACGCCCAGCGAGTAGATATCCGAGGTGGGGCCGAGGTCCTGACCGCGGGTCTGCTCGGGGCTGACGTAGTGGGCGGTTCCCAGCACGTTGTTGTCTTGCGTGAGGTGGCTGTTCTTGGCGCGCGCGATGCCAAAGTCCATCACCTTGATGTTGCCGTCGGGCAGCACCATGATGTTTTGCGGCTTAATGTCGCGGTGGATGATCTCGTGCTTGTGGGCGACCGAAAGCGCGGAGCTGATCTGCGAGCCGATCTGGGCGACCTTCTTGGGGTCGAGGGCGCCGTGGCTCTTGATGCCGCTCTTAAGGTCGGTTCCGCGCAGGTACTCCATGACGATGTAATAGGTGTCGCCGTCCTTGCCCCAATCGTAGACGCCCACGATATAGGGGGAGGAGAGACCGGCTGCTGCCTGGGCCTCCTGCTTAAAGCGTGCGGCGAAGGTTGCGTCGCCAGCATACTGCGGCAGCATGATCTTGACGGCTACCGTGCGGTCGAGGACCTGGTCCTGTGCACGGTAGACGGTCGCCATGCCGCCTGTTCCCACCTTATCCTTGAGGAGGTATCTTCCCCCGAGGACCCTCTGTTCCATTCCTGCTCCTAACATAACTATTCGCTCAACGATATGTGTAGTACCTACGATGTGGCCGCTGGGGCCGTGTGGCGCGTTGCCGCTAACTCTTCGGCCGCGGCGCGCCTCGGGTGTCCGATTCGATCATGGGCATCACGCTCCCTGTGCGGCAAGCGCCGCGGTCAGGACGATGCCGGCGATCTTGGCGGCCTTGACGTCATGCTTGTCGTAATCCTCCAAGGCCACCGAGATAGCGACCGTGGGTGAATCGTAAGGTGCAAAGCCAACGAACATCGAGTTGACGTTGGTGCCGCCGGTCTCGGCCGAACCGGTTTTGCCGGCGACCTTGACGCCCGGAATCTGGGCATCGGTACCGGTACCGGACTGGACGACGGCAAGCATGGCCTGCTTGACCTGGTCGGCCGTGGCGGAGCTGACGGCCTGCCCCAGCGAGCGGGACTGCGTGGTCTTGACCACGGTTCCGTCCGGGGCAAGTACCTGGGCTACAAAGTACGGGTCCATGACCACGCCACTGTTAGCGATGGCGGCGGCAATCACGGCGTTTTGCATGACGGTGGTCTGCGGGCCGGGCGTATGGTCCATGCCGACAGGCTGGCCGGCGCCGGCCCAGGCGGTCTCCCACTCGGTCATGAGCGACGGGTCGGCCATGATGGAGGCCGCGGAGGTCAGGTCCTGGCCGAGCTTTTGGCCGTAGCCAAAGGCGTTGGCAAACTGCACGAGCGTGTTTGCGCCAACTTCGTTTGCCACCTGGCCAAAGACGACGTTGGAGGACACGGCAAAGGCCTGCTGCAGGCTGATGGTGCCGTAGCTCTCGTTGGCATAGTTGGTGACTGGTGCGTTGCCGATGTCCATGGAGCCGGGCGCCTGGTAGGTGCTGGTAAGGCTGGCGGTACCGGTCTCGAGTGCCGCGGAAAGCGTAACGACCTTAAACGTTGAGCCCGGCGTGTACAGCGCGTCCATGGCGCGATTGTACATGGAGCCGTCCTCGCCGCCGCCCGTCTGCAGCAGGGCATCGATGTTGGTGTTGTCGTAGGTGGGCGAGCTGGCACATGCGAGCACCGCGCCGGTACGCGGGTCGATGACCACTACAGCGCCCTTAAAGCCCTTGAGTGCCTGCTCGGCCGCCGTCTGGATGCGCGAGTCGATGGTGAGCTTGGCGGTGTTGCCCGGCTGGGTCTGGCCCGCGAGCGACGCGATGGCGTTGTTCCAGCTTGAGTAGTCCTTAGAACCGGTGAGCGTGTCGTTCATGACGCTCTCGATGGCGGTGGTGCCATACTGCTGGCTCACGTAGCCAACCACGTGCGCTCCCAGGTTACCGTTGGGGTAGGAGCGTACGTAGGTGCCGTCCTCCTGCTGCAGCGACTCGGCCAGCGTCACGCCGTCGGACGTGATGATGGAACCGCGCTGGATGTACTTGGAGCGGGCGATGGTGTGGTTGTTGGTCGGCATGTCCTGATAGTCCTTGGCCTTGATGACCTGGACATAGGTGAGGTTGCCGATAAGGATGGCGAACAGCGCCGTAAAGGCGAGCACCGCACGGGTTAGACGGTTGGCGAGCGCCACGCGGCCGAGCACACCGGATTCAGGTGTGTCGAGCAGGCGACGACGCATGCGTGAGCCGACGGAATGGCTGCCACTGCCGTAGGAAGACGAGGTGGCAAAGCGCGTGCCCGTCGGGGCGGCGGCAGATGCGACCTGATCATCGGTGATGGCGGCCATGGTGCCGGTGCCGGTAAGCTCGGCCTCGCGTCCGGTCGCCTCGTCACCGGCGCGCAGCAGGAGCGCGACGATGATAAAGCTCGCCAGCAGAGAGGAGCCGCCCTGGCTCATAAAGGGCAGGGTGACGCCGGTCAGCGGGATCAGGCGGGTTACGCCGCCAACGATCAAGAAGGCCTGGAAGCTGATGGCGGCCGTAAGGCCTGTGGCACTAAAGGCGGCGAGATCGGATTTAGCGCGGGCAGCCGTGGTGAGGCCACGCACGGCAAAGAGCATAAACAGGATGAGCACGGCGCCGCCGCCCAAAAGGCCCATCTCCTCGCCGATAGCCGAGAAGATAAAGTCGGACTCGACGACAGGGATGTTGTTGGCCATGCCGTTGCCGATGCCAACACCGACCAGACCGCCATCGGCAAGCGAGAAGAGCGACTGGACGATCTGGTAGCCCTGGCCCTGGGCGTCCTTAAACGGATCGAGCCAAACCTGGAAACGCACCTGAACGTGAGACAGGAACTTGTAGGCGCCCACGGCTCCGACGGCTAAGAGCGCAAGGCCGATAACGACATACGAAAAGCGCCCCGTGGCAACGTAGAGCATCAGCAAGAAGATGGTGTAGAACAGCACGGCCGAACCCAAGTCGCGTTCGAAGACGACGACGAGCAGACACACACCCCACACGGCAAACAGCGGCAGCAGTAGTCGCAGGCGAGGGATCTTAAAGCCCAGGATCTTGCGGTTGGAGATGGAGAGCAGCTCGCGGTTCTCGGCCAGGTACCCAGCTAGGAACAGCACGATAAAGACCTTGGCGAACTCGCCGGGCTGGATGGTAAAGCCCGCGATGCGAATCCACAGCTTGGAGCCCGAGATCGTGGTGCCGATAAAGATAGGCAGCATCAGCAGGATGATGCCGATAATGCCAAAGGTGTACTTGTAGCGCATGACCACGTCGAGGTTTTTGACCAGTGCAAGCGTTCCCACCATGAGCGCCACCGAGACAAACAGGATGATGAGCTGTGAGATGGCGAGAGCGGGGGCGAGACGCGTCACGAACGTGATGCCGATGCCCGAAAGTATAAATACGATGGGCAGGATGGCGGGGTCGGCACCGGGCGCCAAGATGCGCACGGCAATGTGGGCCGCGGCAAAGGCGGCAAAGAGGCCGATCGGTACGGCGAGTGTCTCAAAGGAGATGGCAGCGCCCGCGGTGAGGACGTACATCGCATACAGCAGGATGACGGGGAACGCCGAGGCGATGAGCAAGAGCAGCTCGGTGTTGCGGCGACTCATAAGCGGCACTCCCTTTCTAATTCTTATCGGAGGCTTCGGCCTCGGCGGACTGTTCGGCGGTTTTCTCGGAATCTGATTCGGAGGTCGATCCCTGATTGGTGTTGTCGCGAATCGTTTGCGCGTCGATCACCTGGCGGGTCTGCTCCTCGTCGATCTGGTGGCGGTACTTGGATATCGTGTCCTGCGCATCGTCGACACTTGTTTGCGGAATGCCCGCCTTGAGGCGGTTTTGCGTGTCTTCGGGCAGGTCGGACAGCTTGATGCTGGTTTCGCTTTCGAGCCAGTGGAGCTTGAGTCCGAGTGGCTTGCCGGGCAGGCCGCGCCAGACGGCGACATTGCCCTGGTAGGTACCCAGGTAGTACGAGCCGGTGACACCCGTGTAGGCCCAGATGCCAGCTGCCAGCACAAAGACGAGGGCCAGGATGGCGGCGATAGTAACGTTGCGGCGACGCACGCGTTGCGCCTCGCGCATGACGCCATCGTCAACCAGGTCAACGACTACTACGGTCACGTTGTCGTGGCCGCCGGCGGCAAGCGCCGCGTCCACAAGGTTGTCGACGCAGATTTGCGCGGTTGAGGACTGCGTGGCGATGTTCTCGATATCGCTATCGGGAATCATGCTCGAAAGGCCGTCGGAGCACAGGATCAGGCGGTCGCCTTCCTCGATATGCAGAGTAAAGTGGTCGGCATACATAGCGGGGTCCGAGCCCAGCGCGCGGGTGATGACCGAACGGTTGGGGTGGACGCGAGCCTCGTCTGCCGTGATCTCGCCGGCGTCCACGAGCTCCTCCACGTAGGAGTGGTCGCGGGTCACGCGGATGAGCGTGCCCTCGTGGAGCAGGTAGGCGCGAGAGTCACCCACGTGGGCAATGGCAAGCGTGTCGTTTTCGATATAGGCGCAAGTGGCTGTGCAGCCCATGCCGGGCTTGCCCAGGCCATTCAAGGCAGCCTCGATTACGGCGGCGTTGGCGGCCTCGACGGCTGCCGCCAGGCGTGCGGCGTCGGCAGACTGAGGAGCTGTCTTGGCAATGGTCTCGACAGCGATAGAAGAGGCTACCTCGCCGGCGGCGTGACCGCCCATGCCGTCGCATACGCCAAAGAGCGGCGACTGCACCAGGTAGGAATCCTCATTGTGCGGGCGCACGCAGCCAACGTCAGAGCGGGCGCCCCACATGAGTTGCGTGGTGGTGCCGGCATCATAGGTCGAGTCGGTCTCGATGCGTTCCTCGGTCAGGGGCTCAAAGCTCATGGTCGACCCGGGGTCTTTGAGCTTGGCCTCAACGGCGGCAACGTCGATCTCTGCTGTGTCACCGGGAGAGACGGTGTCGGTCTCGGCGTTTGATTCAGAATCGCCGGTGTCCGGGGAGCCGGGCTCCTCGGACACGCGGGCGGTCGACTCGTCGTCTTGCGGGCTGACGTCTATAGGCTCGGGCGCCGGCGTAGACGCGGGCGTAACCTCGGATGCCGGGGCTATGGGAAACGCCGGCGCGGCGGGCTCGGGTGCTGCAAACACCGCAGCGCTCTCGTTGATTGCCGCGGCGACGGGCTCTGCAAAGTGAGCCGGCGCCGGGGTTGCTTCGGGCGCTGTGGGCTGTTCCGCAGCATGTGCACCGATGGGCGCCGCTACGGCATCCTCTTCGTCCTCGTTATCGGCGAGATCCGAAATATCATGCGTTACATGCGAAAGAGGCAGGGAGAACACGGTGTCCTCGGGTTCCACGGGTGCGGAGCCCGCCGGAGCGGCGTGGGCCGGCACGGCTGCGGCGGCAGCCGGTGCCTCGGTCATAGTTGCGGACTTGTTCTCCTCGTCGATCATCGACGGTTCACCTTCATGACCACATCGCCAATCTGGACTTCGTCGCCCTCACGCAGCGTCGCGGGCTCCACGAGCTGGCGGCCGTTGACGAGCGTGCCGTTAAGCGAGTTGAGGTCCTCGATGATGAGCGCCGGGCCCTGCAGCGAAAAGCGCGCATGCGAGGCCGAGACAAACGGCTCGTTGATGCAGATGTCCGAAGACGGCGAGCGGCCGACGATGACGGGGCCGAGCATGTCTACGTGGATGCCGCGGATACCGCGCGGACCCTTGTCCACATCAATCGTCCAGATAGCCGAGTCGCGGCGCTGCCCGCGCACAAGTCCCACGCCGGTCTTCATGACGGCGAACAGGAAGATATAGAGCAGGGCGACCAGGACGATGCGGCCTGCAAAAAGGACGATATCGATGTTCATAAGCGACTATCCCCTAAATTCAAAGGTACTCAGGCCAAACGTCAGCAGATCGCCGTTGCGCAGCGGGCAGCGCGTAATGCGGCGGTTGTTGACGAGCGTGCCGTTGGTGGAATTGAGGTCCTCGATCGACCAATCCGAGCCCATAAAGGTGAGCTGGGCGTGGCGGCGCGACACGTTGGGGTCGCGCAGGGCAATGTCGGAAACTGAGCGCTCGCGACCGATGGTCACCTGTGCGGAGGTGATGCTATGGCTCTCGCCGCTCACGACGTCGACGAGCTGGGCGAGCGGGCGCTGCGGGGCGCGAGTGCTCGCCATGTTGGAGGCGATGCCGGCTGCGGCGCCTAGGCCCACGGCGGCACCGGTCGCGGCGGCTCCGCCCATGCCGGCAAGCGAGTCGCGCGAGACGGTCTGCGGCACCGGGATGGGTGCGGCGGCGGGGTCGGGGACGCTGGGCGCGAAGGGGTCTGCCACGGCAAGCGGGTCGGGAGCGGCGGCGCGAGGCGTCGGCTGCTGCTGGGGCATGGCGGCGGGGCGCTGCTGCTGCGGGGCAGCAAACTGCTGCTGGCCGGCGCGCGGGGCGCTGGCGGCACGGCTTGCCGCGGAGTTGTTCTGGCCCAGGCCGTTTTGATAGGCGCGCTCTTCTTCGTACAGGCGGCCGAGCGTGGGGGCATCGACGTTCTCGGCAAAGACCGAGAACTTGCCGGCGCGCAGCTGCGGATCGATCATAAAGCGCACGAGGGGCTCGCCGACAAAGACATAGCGGCGCTTTTCGGCCTGCGCCTTCACAAACTCGCGGACCTCGCGCGAAAGCTCGGGGTAGAACGGGGCGAGCATGGGATCGTCGTCGGCGGCGATAAGGATGGTATAGAGTGCCGGCGCCGTGTTGACGCCGTTAATCACCAGAGTCTGATCCTCCATGTCGCGAGCGGCCTGCTTAGCAAGCTTCTTAAAGGAGAACGGGGCACGGGTGGCACCGAAGATGCCGGCCACGTGGTCCTCGAAGATGTTCAGGAAGTTCACGAAAGATCACTCTCCGTATAGGTTCTTTGGTATCCGAGCAAATATAGGCATATCCCAACGATTATAGAGGATAGGATTCCCGCAACCGCCGCCTTGGCGATGACCGCGGCTGCAAGGCTGGCAATTTCCATATGGTGTGCAAGACAGGACGCCGCTGCGCAGCCGATGCCGGTGACAGCGATGGCGGCGATTGCGGCAAGGTTTGAGCCCTGATTGGCACGCTTGGCATGGACATTGAGCAGCGCAGATGACGCCGCGGCAGTTGCCGCGACCAGCACAAAGGCAGCCCAAAGGAGCGGGTCTCCCAGCGCTGCGGCAACGTTACCGAGCCCCAGCACGCCTCCGGCTGAAAGCGCGACCGTGGCCAGACGGGCAAAAAGCGCGCCCATGCCCGTTGCCGCGGCGGCGCTTGCCGGGCCGAGCCAAAATGACGCGACGCCGGCGGCGACCCCAGCTGCCAGGAAGGTATTGCCGGTCAGACAGCCAAGCGCGAGTGCACAGGTGAGCGTGGCGCTCGCGGCAGTCTCGGTGCGACCCCAGGCGATCCACCAACCGGACATGGCGGCGGCAAAGATCACCGCGACGGGCAGCATCGACAGGATGCCCTGTGCCTGCATGGTGGCGTTGGCCATGAGCACCAAAAAGCCCACAGCCGAGATGGCCGAGCCAATCTGGGGGGCCAGGCCAGCCGCCGCTCCGATCGCGATGGCCGCAATGACCAGGCCGGGAAGCGCCGCGACCCCGGCCGTTTGCATCAGCAAAAAGCTAAAGGTGCCGCACGTTAGCGCCGAGATAGTGCGCATGGTGTAGTCGCGCGTATGGCTCCAGCGCGTGCCCGCCCAGCCGAGTGCGGGGTCGACCTCGATGGCGTCGTCCTCGTAGTGCGACGGCTCGATATCGTCGAGCTCCTGCTCGTCATCCGAAAGTTCGCCAACCATTTGCTCCAGGCTGCGACGGCCCTCGCGCACGCTGCCCAGACCGGCAAGGAGCTGGTCGCAAAATGCCTCGATGCTGTTGGGGCGGTCCTGCGGCATGGGGGAGAGCGCGCTCATGAGCGCGGCCTCGGCTCCCGGGGGGAAGTGTGGTATCAGCTCGCTGGGATAGGTGGCGCCGCCGATGATGCGGCCGAGCGAGTCGGCGGGCGTGGCCGCCATAAAGGGAGCGCTGCCGCACAGGCCCTCGTAGATCACACAGGCGAGGGCAAAGACATCGGCGCGCTCGTCGACCGTGCCGGTCTCGATATCGAGCTGCTCGGGCGGCATGTAGCCGATGGTGCCGCCGCGTGAGCCGCCAAAGCCACCGGCAGACGACAGTCGCGCCATGCCAAAGTCGGTGAGCTTTACATTGCCCGAGTGGTCGATGAGCACGTTGGCGGGCTTAATGTCCAGGTGGAGTACGCCGTTACTGTGGGCGAAGGTGAGCGCCTGACCCAGGGCATCGGCAATAGCCGCGGCCTCGTCAAAGGTAAGTGAGTGACCGTCCACGCGGTGCAAAAACTCGGCCAGCGACATGCCATCGACATATTCCATAACTAGGTAGGCATAGGCTGTGTCGTGCGTAAAGTCGATGACCTGCACGATGTTGGGATGTTGAAGCATGGCGGCAGTGTGCGCCTCGCGCAGGACATCCATGATGTCGCTGGCGGGCATGCCGACACCGTTAATAAGGGGGATGCGCTTAATGGCGACGCGGCGGCGCAGGTGCGTGTCGCGGCAGATCTCGATGGAGCCAAAACCGCCGGTCGCAAGTGTCTCGAGCGGCTGGTACCGCTTGAGCAGCTCGCGAGAGCTGGTGCCCTCCAAAGGAACGTCCGGCGAGAACCGGGCGGTATGTTGCGAGAAAAGCGGCATGGCCAACCCTCGTGCGTTTAAAGTTCGTTTGCGAGCGGCGGGCGCGGGGCCGAGCCGTTCGCGGTGGCATAGATGCTGCTAGTGTAGCACGCTCGGGTGCATGGGGAGGATAGCGGGATGCGAGGCTGCCTGCCTGGCTTGGCCTTAGCGCTTCTTCTTGTTCTTCTTCTGCTTGCGCCGCTTGCCCTTGGTCTCCTGGGGCTTGTCGCCCTGCTTGGCCTCGGCGGCGGCCTTCTCGGCCTTCATTTTCTTCTTCTTGGTCTCGATGCGGAGTTTTTTGTTGATGCGGGCCTTGAGGAAGGGACCGAACTGCTCGGCATCGCCACGGACGAAGGTGTCCTTGGGGATCGTCACGCCCTGGTCGGCGAACATGGCCACAAAGATGCGCTCGCCGTCGAGTACGTGGTCGAGCTTGTCAAACGGGAAGAACTGCGACTTGCCGCTCTTGCCCCAAACCATCAGGCCGTCCTCGTTGGCGGCGACGCGGCGATAGCGGCCACCCATGGACTCGTCGGCCTCGACGGCGTCGATAAAGTCGCGGGCGAGCGTGTGGTGCAGGTTCTTGCTCCACCAGGCCAAAAAGGCGCCGAACACGATCAACACGACGCCGAACTTGATCCAGCTGCCGCCGGCCACCAGCATGCCGATGCCGATGAGCGCGGCAACTGCCGCGGCGACATACAGCGAGCCGCGACGCCTGGGCGAGGCGACCAGGCGGGCGAAGTCGGTGACCAGGTCGTTTTCGTACTGGTACTCGTTGAGGTACAGGATACCGTCGTCGGCCGCGGCCTGCTTCTCGAGCGCGACCTCGACCTGGTCGGCTGCTTCGGAGGGAACGAGGTTGCTCTCTGCGTCTGCCATGCTCTTTGGACTCCTATCGCGGCGGGCTCGCCGTACGGGTTATTATGAATGCAGTATGCCGTGCGACCGCATGGCCGTCGCGGCAACAAGACTCAGTATACCCGGGGGAGCACCCATGGAATCGTTGTACCGAAAGTATCGCCCGCTCACCTTCGACTCCGTGGTGGGCCAGCAGCATATCGTCTCGACGCTCGAGCACGCCATCACCGAGGGGCGCCTGTCCCACGCGTACCTATTCTGCGGACCGCGCGGCACGGGCAAGACCACCATGGCGCGCATTCTGGCCAAGGCGCTGCTGTGTCGCAATGCCGAGGCGGCGCGCGCCGAGGGTGCAAGCGGCTGCATGCCCGACGGTACTTGCGAGGAGTGCGAGCTCATTGCCGAGGGTAACCACCCCGATGTCTACGAGCTCGATGCCGCAAGCCGTACCGGCGTGGACAACGTGCGCGAGGAGATCATCAACTCCGTCAACTTTGCCCCGGTGCGCGGCAAGTACAAGATCTATATCATCGACGAGGTCCACATGCTCACGACGGCGGCGTTCAACGCGCTGCTCAAGACGCTTGAGGAGCCGCCGGCGCACGTGATCTTTGTGCTGTGCACCACCGACCCGCAAAAGATTCTGGAGACCATCCTCTCGCGCTGCCAGCGCTTCGATTTCCACCGCATCGGCAACGAGGATATCGAGCATCGCCTGTCCTACGTGTGCGAGCAGGAGGGCTTCGATTACGACGACGAGGCACTCGCCATTGTGGCGCGCCATGCCAAGGGCGGTATGCGCGACGCGCTTTCCACGCTGGAGCAGCTGAGCGTCTTTGGCAACGGTTCTGTGCATGCGGACGACGCCCGCTCGCTTTTGGGCGAGGTTTCGGACCAGATTCTGGGCGAGTTTTCCCGCGCCATTGCCGATCGCGATGTTGCCGAGCTCTATGGACTGATCCGTGCGCAGGTCGAGGAGGGCAATGACCTGCTGGAGCTGACGCGCGACCTGGTGGCGCATGTGCGCGACGTGTACGTTGCCTGCGTTGCCGGTGCCCGTGCCGAGCTGTTTGAGGGCGGCTCCGAGCAGGCCGAGGCGCTTGCTGCCGAGGCCGCTGCCTTTGGCGAGCATCCTGCCGACCGCCTGGCCCGCGTGCTGACGGTGCTCGACGATGCCGCACTGGAGATGAGGGGCGCGAGCGACGTGCGCCTGGTGCTCGAGATTGCCTGCACGCGTCTGGCGCGTCCCGAGGCCGATTTAACGATTGAGGCATTGGCCGAGCGCGTGGCACGCCTGGAGGCCATGATTGCCAACGGCGCCGTGCCGGCGAGCGTGGCTGCTGCTCAGGCCGCCGCGCCTGCAGCATCCGTACCCGCTGCTGCCCAACAGCCGACGCTCATTTCGGGCGCTCGTGCTGCCGCTCCGGCGGCATCCGCTGCCCCCGCTGCTACGTCCGCGCGCCAGGGCGGTATGCCTTGGGACCGCGGCGCTGCTGTTCCGGCTGCCCAGCCTGCGCCCAAGTCCGCGGCTCCTGCGCCGGCGCCCAGACCTGTAACGCCTGCACCTCAGCCCGTTGCGGCTCCGGCTTCCGCGCCTGCTGCATCGACCGTGTCGGTGTCCAAGCCCAACAACGCCGCCCAGGTTGCCGCCGCCGGTGCTGCCGAGACCCCCGCGGTTGAGGACGCCGGCGAGCTCCAGCGCAAATGGGCCGAGGTCGTCGAGCGCGTCAAGGCCCGTCAGGCCTCCTACGCAGGGCTTTTGCTCAACGCCCGCGCCACGGCCGACGACGGCTCCAAGCTCACGGTCTCGTTCCCCGCGGGTTCGACTTTTGCCATCAAGATGCTCGGTCGCGCCGATACGCAGTCGGTGGTCCTGCCGACGGTCTGCGCGGTCTTCGGTCGTCGTACCGTCGACTATGTCCTGGATGGGGGTGGCACGCCGGCTCCTCAACATGAGGAGCATTCTCCATCTGCACGGGCTGCGGTATCTGTGGACCCGCAACCCGTGTCCTCGGTGCCCCCTGCATCCTCGAGCGCCAGCGCGACGCAGCCAAAAGCGGCGCCGGTAGCGGCACCGACCCCGTCGGCGCCTGAACCCGCTGCGCCCAAACCGGCTGCTCCGATCCCCGCGCCCAAGTCCGCTGCCGCGCCTGCGCCCAAGTCATCCGACCTGGCCAAGGCCCCTTGGCTGCGCTCCGACAACCCTGCCGGTGCTCCTGCCACGGGCAAGCTCCCGACCGAGCCCGCGCCCCGAGCGCCCGAGTGCGCGTCCGTCCCCATGGCTCAGCCGCCTGCGCAGGCTGCGCCATGGGAATCCGAGCAGGTGCCCTACGACGATGCTATGGTCGGTGGTTTTGCTGCCGATGCCGGCGGGGACGATCTGCCCCCGTTCGACGTGCCGGGTGCGGCGTCCGCGACCAAGGCCGCTGCTGTGGCACCCGCAGCCTCTGCAAACGACGACGTCCCCGCCGCTCCCTGGGAATCCAATCCCGGTGCTGGCAGCCCCTTCGGCCATCAGGGCGCAGCCCCGATCATCCCGCAGACCGAGGACGAGGCCAAGGCCCTCATCCGCAGCGTCTTTGGCCAGGCCACCATCTTCAAGCCGGTGGAGTAGCTGCGCAGGCGGGTATACTGCTCAAGAAGAGGACCCCTTGTCCGGGCGCATCTGTATTTCGGACATGTGTAGTGTGGTGCCGCGTATGTCGCATTTGAGCAGACAGGTGCGTGACGGTCGGCCTAGGATGCTGAGGTCGATACGATACGTCGCATGGCTGTCCGTGTACTCGACTTGCTCGGCGTTAATGGTTGCTCCGATTGCCAAATAAACGCCTAGCTCGGCATCGACAATCTTGAAGTCCTTTATCTTGACCTTGAACTCTTGATAGAGGGACGGGCTGTTGTAGTAGACGGTTCGGGTTCCGTCGGTGCACTCATCGGTCGTCTCCCATTTGACGACGGGCTGGTCCGAGCTGGCTATCAGCAGTTCTGCTCCAAAAGCTATGGCATGGGTGATGACAACCAGCAATGCCCAGCCGACAAAGAGATAGAGAACCACATATGCAACGGGGTGTTTTGAGCGGATGTTTTGGAGCGCGTTGGGGGCATTCATGGGGCACCTCCAAATTACTATCTATGGCAATCAAATTATACCCTGCCGCCATGTGCGCCGCCTCGAGCAGCGGTTCGGCATTTAGCTATTTAGTGGCGCACATGAAATGCCGGATTCGGCTCTACTAGATTGAGTGTGCGATATTATGCAACCTTGCATAATTCGACCTTGCATAATCTTTGAGTGCGGTTTGTATTGGAGGACATGTATATCGACTGAGGTAACACGTCCGCCCCGCTCTCTCGCCGCGCGCCGTGGTACGATTTTTGAGTTTGAAAGTCCCGCCGTGCTCCGGCTGCCCTTGCAGCTCGGCGTGCGGCCGCACGTAAAGGAGCCATCATGGCCGGTATGAACATGCAGCAGATGATGAAGCAGGCTCGCAAGATGCAGGAGCAGCTTGCCGCCGCGCAGGAGAACCTCAAGTCCCAGACCGTCGACGCCTCTGCCGGCGGCGGCATGGTCAAGGTGACCGTTAACGGCGAGATGGAGCTCGTCAACCTCACCATCGATCCCGATGCGCTCGATCCCGAGGACGTCGATATGCTGCAGGATATGATCATGGCTGCCGTCAACGAGGCCGTCCGCGGCGTCAACGAGCTCGCCAACAAGCAGATGGGCGCCATCACCGGCGGCCTCAACATCCCGGGCATGCCGTTCTAAGACACGCATATATATGAGTGCCAACCACAGTCTGCAAAAACTGCTCGATGAGCTGGGCCGTCTGCCGGGCATTGGTCCCAAGTCGGCCCAGCGCATCGCCTATTACCTGTTGGAGGCCGACGCCGAGGAGGCGCGCCGCCTGGCCGAGGCCATCCTGGAGGTCAAGCAGGAGGTCCACTTTTGCAGCCGCTGCTTTAACTACGCCACGGCCGACGAGTGCTCCATCTGCCAGGACCCGATGCGCGATACCACTCGCATTTGCGTGGTGGGCGAGCCGCGTGATGTCCAGGCGATCGAGCGCACGGGCAGCTACCACGGCCTCTACCACGTATTGGGCGGCGTGATCAGTCCCATGGACAAGATTGGCCCCGAGCAGCTGCACATTCGAGAGCTGCTGGCACGCTTGGGCCACGAGGACATCCACGAGGTCATCATCGCCACCAACCCCAATATTGAGGGCGAGACCACGGCGAGCTATCTGGCCCGTACCATCAAGCCGTTGGGCGTCGAGGTGTCGCGTCTGGCAAGCGGCCTTCCCGTGGGCGGCGACTTGGAGTATGCCGACGAGCTTACGCTTGGCCGCGCCATCGAGGCCCGCCGCGCGATTTAGGTGGCGAGCCTGCTCCTGCCGTATGTTTTCCTCGCGACGCACGGGGTAGTCATAATTTCCCCGTGCGACTGTGAGTTTGTTGTGCAACAAAGATGCTTCGTATCCGCTTATCGCATGGATGCTTCCGCTCGCATCCTTAATTTGTCCATTCGTTGCGCAACCTTTTTGGTTCGCTGATACACTCAAATATGGATTCGAATGAATGCGCCGCTCCCGAGCGGCGTGTTTTTGTTGGAGGAGAACGCATACGGCCCGGTGGCACTCAGACAAAGCGCGGCGCCGCGGTGCGCATACGACGCCGACTGGGCTTGGCGCCGCGGGCGTACGCACTGCTATCGTGCTCGCTGGTGCTGGTCATAGCTGGCGTTTCTGCCTATGGCATGACCGTGCCGTCCATGATGCAGGCGCATGCCGCACGCGAACCGCGCGTGGGGCATGAGGTCAAAAGCGATCTGGGCACCACGACTGGATATGCTTGGGCAAGTGTGGTCGCGCATATTGTGTTTGGCGCCGACGACGCGGACGGCGCCGAGGCCCCGGACAACGAAGTCACGCTTGCCAATGGCAAAACCATCGTGCTCACCAACACCAAGATCATCGATCGATTGTCCAACAATAGCGTGGCGGCAACGGTGAATAAGGTCGAGCAGCAAAAGGAGCAGGACGCCCAGCAGTCCGGAAAGCCCGGTAGCTCGGATACTTCTGGCTCCGGCTCGGATTCATCGAGTTCGGGCGGCGGCTCTGGGTCGGGTTCCTCTACCGGAGGGCCTGGAAACGGCGGCTCGACGGGCGGCAACACTGACAACGATGCAAACTCCGGCGGCCTTTCCGCTGCTGAGGAAGAGAGCATTCACAGTTGGCTTGTGACCAAGTACAACATGCTCGACGGCTATGTTTCTCGTGCCAATGACGTGGTCTCGACCTATAACTCTACGGGAGATCCCAGACCGTGCGACAGCCTGGTCGGGGAGATGTTTGTTATTCGAGCTGAGTTCGGTCGTCAGACATTCTCGCCCCGGTCAAAGTGGTATCAGCAGTATGCCAATCTGTGGGGCTGTTACACCAACCTATGTCAATGGGTCGGCCATTACGGCGATGATGACGTCGCGCTCGGTAACTTCAACAATAACGTGGCGGCGCTTGCCCTATGATGACCGATCTTGCATCCACCACACCACAATCGCTCGGTCGCGATCCCATGGTCGGCCTGCGCCTGGCGCGTGTCGACGGGTTTGAGCCGGCCATTGCGCTCGGTCAGGACGAACTGCCTGCCTATCTGCGTCGTTTTACGATGCTGTTTGCCGACGATGCCACCATGCGCCGTGGCGGTATCGGCCGCGTGACGCGTGCCGTCAACGCCCAAGGCGAGGCCGTGGCACTCAAGCAGCTCATCTTGCCGACGCGCGATGAGTTTGACGACGATGCCGCTCACGAGGCGCTGGTCGCCAAGTTCAAGGCGGCGTTTCGCGAGGAATACGAATGCCATCGCGCCCTTTCGGGCCTTAAGGGCTTTCCCCGCCTCTATGGCTGGGGCGAGGTCGACGGTGTGCCTGCAATTGTCATGGAATGGGTCGAGGGCGAGACGCTTGCCCGCTTGCGTTCGCGACTCGCCGTGGACGATGCCGGACGCCTGTCGCCGCTTGTGGCGGCGCGTCTGGGTCGCGACCTGTTCGATCTGCTCTGCCGTATGAGCCTGGTGGGTGAGGGCTTTGTCCATCGCGATATCTCGCCCGCTAATATTATGGTGCGCACGGCGCGTCTACCGCTTGACCGGCAGCTTGCCGAGGGCACCTTTGACCTGTGCCTGATCGACTTTGGCTCGTCGCTGGCGCTTGAGCCTGCGTCGGCCGTGGCCGGTACCGGCGGCAAGGCATCCTTTACCGAGCGCTATGCCACGCTGCGTCGCGCGACGGTTGCCTATGCCCCGCCCGAGATGCTCACCGACGATATTCCCGATCTGCGCGCTTTGCGTATGTCGCCGGCGATCGACGTCTATGCCGCGGCAAGCACGGTTTACGAGCTCATTGCCGGCGTCGCGCCATACGAAGCCGCGCCGAGCACTTCGGGCACCTCGGGTTCGCGCAAAAAGACGCGCGACATCGCGAGCCCCTACCGTCTCAAGATGGACACGCGGCCCGACTATCCCATTGGTGCCCATGCGCCCGGTTGTGATTTGACTCAGCTGCTTCGTCGTGAGCCCGATGTGGCGCTCGCCGCGGCCGAGCAGGCCCAGCAGCTAGGGCTTGAGCCGGATTCCGAAGAGCTACGCGATGCGCTGGCGTTTGTCGATGCCCAGCTGTTCGACGTGGTGATGGCCTGTCTGTCCAGCCATCAAAAAGATCGTCCCGAGCCGGCGGCGGTCGAGGTGGCGCTCTCAGCGTTTTGTGACCACTATGCGCAAAATGTCGGCCGTTCGCTCCGCGGCGAGCCGCTCACGCCGTGCCCCATGGATGCGTCTGGCCGCGCGGTTCGTCGCGCGCTGATGGTCGGCGCGACGGTCGTCTGTGGCGTGGTTTGGGCTGTGATCGTGGTTTCGGCCGCGCTGCTGGCGTCGGGCGCTCGCGTGACGGCGACTTTGGGATCGCTCGTGTGGTCTGGGTCGCTACCGGGTATTATTGCCGCACTGGCGTTGGCGCTGCCAGGCATAGCCGGCGTTGCCGCGGGGGCGCTTGCGCGCGATCGGCGCTCGGGCTTCCTGCAGGGTGTGCTTGCGCTTTCTGCCTGCGAGGTTCCGGTGCTGGTTGTGGCTGCATGTAGCGTATTTTCCCAACGCGCCGTGATGGGCGGCCTTGTTGCCGCTCTGGTTGCAACCTATACGCTTACGTGGTTTTTGCTTGCGATGGGCTTTGCCTTTGAACTTCCCGTTTCGGCACCGCGACGCACAAAAGCCCAGATGGCGACTCCGCTTGCCGGTGGAGCCGCAGCTGCCCGTACTTTTGGCGGACCTGTCGAAGTATCGTCCGATTCTATTTCTACGACTAAGGAGGCCTAGGTCATGGCATCTCAAGTTGAGCTCACCCCATGCGGGGCCATGTTTGACATCTTTAAGCGCGCGGCGCATCTGAGCCATATCGAGCTGTGCGGCTTGGTGCTTTCGTCCCGTCCGCTCGCCGACGGCCGCAGCCCGCAGAGCCGAGCCGCCGATCGCTCTTGGGTTTCCCGCTTTATCGTTCGCGCGCCGGTCGGCACGCTTCAGCATCGCTACTTTGCCGAATACGGTACCTCGGCTGCGCGTATTATGTCGCAACTGGCCCTGCGCCAGCGCAATCCCATGGACTCCACGGCTGTGATCAATATGGTGTGCGGTCCTGCAGGTGAACCGATGGTACGCGCGCTCGAAGAGTGCCACCAGGACACGAATCTCTATCGCAACGCGCTCGATCGCCTGTCCCAGGCGGCGGAACTCATGCCCGCCGAGCGCGCCGAGGCCGTGCTGGTGCTGTTTGTCGCCGTCGGTTGTTCGGCGGATGTGCGGTCCTCGGTGAACTATGCCATCGACTACGCGCACGCGACCTGTGGCGGAGGCACATCCACGCCGCGTTCGCTTGGCATGTCGATGACCGCGGGCGAACGCGAACCCGCCCCGGCGCACCCCTTGGGCTTGCTGCGCGTACAAAACAGTTTTGTCGTGAGCGCCCCGCGCTGGATTCAGCCGAGTGAGCAGGGTGTTGAGATTGGCGCGCTGGCCACTGGCGAGGGCGATATTACCGACGTCGGCGACGATGTCTCGGCCCGCCATGCCCATATCTGGTGCGATGCTCAAAATATCTGGCACGTCGAGGACTTGTCGTCCACCAACGGAACCGTGGTGGTAAACGGGGCCACGCGCGTCTGCATTCAGGTCGAACCCGGCCGTTCCGCCCAACTCAATCCCGGCGACGAGCTCAAGCTCGGCGAATCCACTACCTACGCCATTCTCTTCGGTGCCCTCTAGCCGGCAGATAGGGACGTTCCTTTTCTGCCGGCACTTGGGGACACTCCTTGGCGCACCAGAGCCGGTCGCCCAGGGATGGAGGGGCCATTTTGGCCCTTGGCAGTCACCCAAGGTAAACCTTTACCGCCCGCCTATATTTGCCGAAATTACACTTGACGGCGGGGTACAATAAACCCGCATGCGGATTTCCGTTGCGGGCGCTTCCCATCGCCGGGGCGTGCCCGGGAGCATCCGGCATGCGGCCTTTGCGGCGCTCGGTCATGTGCAAGACGGGTAGCTGGGCTTGTGGAGCGCGTGCAGCCCTCCTCGCCTCGGCATGCCTTCTCTCCACGCCATGTACCTGCTGCTGAGCCTGCCTGCCAGATGATTGGAAGCAACAGCGAAAATCCCATCACGCCAACATCCCGGCGATCGCCGGGGCCTGTATACCTATATGAGAGGAGAGGGGTATATGGCGCGTAAGTTTAAGTCTATGGACGGCAACGAGGCGGCCGCATATGTTTCGTATGCGTACACCGAGGTAGCGGGAATCTATCCCATTACGCCGTCCAGCCCGATGGCCGACCATGTCGACCAGTGGGCGGCCCAGGGTCGCAAGAATATCTTCGGCACCCCGGTCAAGGTCGTCGAGATGGAGTCCGAGGCAGGTGCAGCCGGTACCGTTCACGGTTCGCTGGGCGCCGGTGCTCTGACCACCACCTACACGGCTTCTCAGGGTCTGCTCCTGATGATCCCGAACATGTACAAGATCGCGGGCGAGCAGCTCCCGGGCGTCTTCCACGTCTCCGCGCGTTGCGTCGCTTCCCACGCCCTGAACATCTTTGGCGATCACTCCGACGTCATGGCCTGCCGCCAGACCGGTTTCGCCATGCTCGCCGAGGGCAACGTCCAGGAGGTCATGGACCTCTCGCCGGTGGCTCACCTTGCCGCCATCGAGGGTAAGACCCCGTTCCTTAACTTCTTCGACGGCTTCCGCACCAGCCACGAGATCCAGAAGGTCGCCATGTGGGACTACAAGGATCTGGCCGAGATGTGCGACATGGACGCCGTCCAGGCTTTCCGCGACCACGCGCTCAACCCTGAGCACCCGCACACCCGCGGCAGCCACGAGAACGGCGATATCTTCTTCCAGAACCGTGAGGCCTGCAACAAGGTCTACGACGAGCTTCCCGCCGTCGTCGAGGGCTACATGAAGAAGATCAACGAGAAGCTCGGCACCGATTACGGCCTGTTCAACTACTACGGCGCTCCCGATGCCGACCGCGTCGTCGTGTGCATGGGCTCCTTCTGCGACGTGCTCGAGGAAGTCATCGACTACCTCAACGCCCACGGCGAGAAGGTCGGCCTGGTCAAGGTCCGTCTGTTCCGTCCGTTCTCCATCAAGCGCTTCGTCGACGTTCTCCCCGAGACCGTCCAGAAGATCGCCGTCATGGACCGTACCAAGGAGCCGGGTTCCATCGGCGAGCCGCTCTACCAGGACGTCGTCTCCGCTCTCTACGAGGCCGGCAAGACGGGCATCAAGGTCGTCGGCGGCCGTTATGGCCTGGGCAGCAAGGACACGCCTCCCGCGTCCGCGTTCGCTGTCTTCGAGGAGCTCAAGAAGGACGAGCCCAAGCGCGAGTTCACCATCGGCATTGTCGATGACGTGACCAACCTGAGCCTGCCCGAGGCCGAGGATGCGCCCAACACCGCAGCCCCCGGCACCATCGAGTGCAAGTTCTGGGGTCTGGGTGGCGACGGTACCGTCGGCGCCAACAAGAACTCGATCAAGATCATCGGCGACCACACCGACAAGTACGTCCAGGCCTACTTCCAGTACGACTCCAAGAAGACCGGCGGCGTCACCGTCTCGCACCTGCGCTTTGGTGATTCCCCGATTCGCTCGCCGTACTACGTGACCAAGGCCGACTTTGTCGCCTGCCATAACCCCAGCTACATCGTTAAGGGCTTCAAGATGGTCCGCGACGTCAAGCCGGGCGGCACCTTCCTGGTCAACTGCCAGTGGAGCGACGAGGAGTTCGCCGAGCACATGCCCGCCGTGGCCAAGCGCTACATCGCGAACAACAACGTCAACGTCTACCTGATCGACGCTATCGACCTGGCCGCTAAGGTCGGCATGGGCAAGCGCACCAACACGGTGCTCCAGTCCGCCTTCTTCGCGCTGGCCAAGGTCCTGCCCGCCGAGGACGCCCTGCAGTACATGAAGGACGCGGCTACCAAGTCCTACATGAAGAAGGGCCAGGCTATCGTCGACGCCAACCACAAGGCCATCGATGCCGGCGCTACCGCCTTCCGTAAGTTCGAGGTTCCGGCCGACTGGGCTACCGCCGAGGATGCCGCTCCCGTCGAGCTCTCCGAGGAGACCAAGTCCGCTATCGCCCAGCAGGTCAAGAACCTGCTCGAGCCCATCGATCGCATGGACGGCGACAGCCTGCCTGTTTCCGCCTTCGTCGATTGCGCCGACGGCCAGTTTGAGCTGGGCGCCTCCGCATACGAGAAGCGCGGCGTCGCCGTGGTCGTTCCCCACTGGGACGAGACCAAGTGCATCCAGTGCAACCAGTGCGCCTATGTGTGTCCGCATGCCACCATCCGTCCGTTCGCGATGACCGAGGACGAGGCTGCCGCCGCGCCCGAGGCTACCCGCACGCTCGACGCCATGGGCCCCAAGGCCAAGGGCATGAAGTTCACCATGGCTGTGTCCCCGCTCGACTGCATGGGTTGCACCAACTGCGTCAAGGTTTGCCCCAAGGGCGCCCTCGAGATGGTTCCCACCGAGCAGGAGATGGACCAGCAGCCCGTTTGGGACTACATGGTCGAGAACGTCTCCGAGAAGAAGGAGCTCATCGCGGCCAACGTCAAGGGCAGCCAGTTTAAGCAGCCCTACCTGGAGTTCTCCGGCTCCTGCGCCGGCTGCGCCGAGACCGCCTATGCACGTCTGGTGACCCAGGTCGCCGGCGACCGCATGTTCATTTCCAACGCCACCGGCTGCTCCTCCATTTGGGGCAACCCCGCTGCCACCGCTCCTTACTGCAAGGACAAGGACGGTCACGGCCCGGCGTGGAACAACTCCCTGTTCGAGGACAATGCCGAGCACGGTCTGGGCATGGCCGTTGGCTACGAGGCCGTTCAGAAGAAGCTGATCGCTGCTACGCAGGAGATCATCGCCGCTGACGGTCCGTCCGACGAGCTCAAGGCCGCCGGTCAGGCTTGGATCGACTCCGTCAACGACGCCGAGGCCTCTAAGACCGCTGCCGCCGCCTACGTTGCCGAGCTCGAGAAGTGCGGCTGCGACGCCTCCAAGGCGATCCTCGCCGACAAGGCTTACCTCACCAAGAAGTCCTTCTGGATCTTCGGCGGCGACGGCTGGGCCTACGACATCGGCTTCGGTGGCCTGGACCACGTCCTGGCTTCCGGCCACAACGTCAACGTCTTCGTCTTCGACACCGAGGTCTACTCCAACACCGGCGGTCAGGCCTCCAAGGCCTCGAACCTGGGTCAGGTCGCTCAGTTCGCCGCTGCCGGTAAGGTGACCAAGAAGAAGTCCCTGGCCGAGATCGCCATGAGCTACGGCTACGTCTACGTGGCGCAGGTCGCCATGGGCGCCAACCCGGCTCAGACCCTCAAGGCCATCCACGAGGCCGAGGCCTACGACGGTCCGTCCCTCATCATCGGCTACAGCCCCTGCGAGATGCACTCCATCAAGAAGGGTGGCATGCAGAACTGCCAGGCCGAGATGAAGAAGGCTGTCGAGTGCGGTTACTGGAACCTCTTCCGCTTCAACCCCGAGGCTGCTGCCGGCAAGAAGTTCTCGCTCGATTCCAAGGAGCCCGCGGGCGGTTATCAGGAGTTCCTGATGAACGAGGCCCGTTACGCTTCGCTGACGCGTTCCTTCCCCGAGCGCGCCGAGGAGCTCTTCAAGGAGAACGAGCAGGCCGCTATGGACCGCTACGCTCACCTGCTGAAGCTCAAGACGGTGTACAACGAGGCCTAGGTCTCCCACTGCAGGATCTGAGGGCTGACCTTCGCGGACGTCCTCGGACATGAAAGAACCCCCGCTGCGCACTACGTGCGGCGGGGGTTCTTTCGTCCTGCGGAGCGTCCGCGAAGGTCAGCCCTCAGATCCTGCTACGACTACGTCCTTGGATTGTGTGGGCGGATGAAGGACGTAGTTGGTCGGGTATTCCGTCCCCTTCGCTGTTTCGCGGCTTTGCCGCGAAACCTCGCACCACTTTGGGGATGGATGGGGGACTTGGCCGTTGCCGCTTTTTCGGAGCTCTTCTTTATTCCTTTTGTTGGATGAAAAGCCCCTTGTTTTTGCAGGGGTGCATACTCGACTTATATGTGCATAGAATCTCGTATAGTGCGAGTAAGATATTGCGCTGTCTGTTTTGTGTTTAGCAAAGATATAGTTTGCATAATCTGGTCTAATCCCTGCTCTATTAAAATAAAGTTGCACGTAAATGGCGTAGATATGCTTGAGCTGGGGTTCTGTACGCTGAGCGGATAAAAACGACCGTTCACCGTTCCGCTATTTTCAAAATGAATAAAATGAGCGATAAAGAGAATATAAACCTTAATAAACTCGCGTATCGCACGGACGCGGGTTATTAATGGGTTGTAGGCCTTTTACAGAAAGGATTCCAGCAATGTCTAAGCCTCTTGGCAAGCCCGATCGTATTGTCGTCGCCCTTGGCGGCAACGCCCTCGGCAACAACCCCGTCGAGCAGATCGAGGCCGTGAGCAACACCGCCCATGCCCTCCTCGGCCTCATCGAGCAGGGCAACGAGATCATCATCACCCACGGCAACGGCCCGCAGGTCGGCATGATCCAGAACGCCTTCGCCGCTGCCCACGATGCCATCGGTACCCCCGAGATGCCGCTGCCCGAGTGCGGCGCCATGTCCCAGGGCTACATTGGTTATCACCTGCAGCAGGGCATCGGCCGCGAGATGCACAAGCGCTATAAGCGTTGGCACGCCGCCACCGTCGTCACCCAGATCGAGTGCGACCCGGATGATCCCGCGTTCAAGAACCCGACCAAGCCGATCGGCCCCTTCTACACCGAGGAGCAGGCCAAGGAGTTCATGGCCGAGGATCCCTCCAAGGTCTTCGTCGAGGATTCCGGCCGCGGCTGGCGTCGCGTCGTCGCTTCCCCCGATCCCAAGAAGATCGTCGAGGCTGACTCCATCCTCAACCTGCTCGACAACGAGTTCATCGTCATCGCCTGCGGTGGCGGCGGCATTCCCGTCGTCCGCGACTACGAGAACAAGGGCTGCTACAAGGGCGTTCCCGCCGTCATCGACAAGGACCTGGGCGGCGAGCTGCTGGCCGAGGACTGCGATGCTGACGTTCTGTTCCTGCTGACCGCCGTTGAGCATGTTGCCATCAACTTTGGCAAGCCCAACCAGGAGGAGCTCGAGGACCTCACCGCCGACGAGGCCGAGCGCCTGGCAGACGAGGGTCAGTTCGGCAAGGGTTCCATGGAGCCCAAGGTTCGCGCTGCCATCAAGTTCGCCCGTTCCCGCAAGGGCCGCACCTGCATCATCGGCGCTCTGGACAAGGCCGCCGAGACCATGGCTGGCCTCTCCGGTACCCGCATCCACGAGTAGTCTCTACTCTGTTGCCTCTCTCGTGGGCGCCAGGCAAAGCGCCCACAAACTAGCCTCTCTTCATGAGCCCCGCAGTCCGCTCCGACTGCGGGGCTTTTGTTTCAACCCGGCACTTAGGGACGTTCCTTTCCTGCCGGCAGCCTAGGGCTGGTCATTGGGGACAGACTTAAATGCGTGGCACCGATCAACTGCGGAAAGCGCATCCCACAATGAGTGTCCAAAGCGGGGCACAGTTTCCCAGGTACTCATTTAAGTCTGTCCCCAATGAGTGCCCAATGACTAGTAGTAGGCCCACATGGCTTCGACTTCGTTGAGGACCTCTACGACGCCCCAGCGGCGGGCGCTGCGGCTGGCCGAGTTGGGGTCGTAGACGCCAATCTGGTTGGCGTCGTCGATGCCGTAGAGCACGATGTAGTGGCCTACGTTGGTAAACGTACCGGGGCGCACTGCGGCGATGACGGGCGCACCCGAGCGAAGTGCTTGGGTAATCGATTCGCGATCGTTATAGAGCTGTGTTCCGTTGAGCCCCAGCTGCCACGCACCGCCTGTCATAAACGACCACTCGGTGGCACCGGTGGGGGCGTAGTTGCCGGCTTCGGCCAGTGCGCATATATCGACCGGCGTCTTATCGGTGTGGCCGGTCTTAAAGATATAGACCATGGTGAGGCAAGTGGGACCGCAAGCGTTTTCGCGAATAGTGCCGCCGGCATAGGGCAGCTCCGACCATGCGGGGTCAATTTGGTAGATGTGGGGCATGGCGCCGGCCTGCCATTGCGAGCGTGGGGTCGAGAACGCAAAGGAGTAACCGGGCGCGACGGGAGCTTTAAGCAGCTTGTCTTCGGCAGTGGGCTCAAGACCGGCTGATCCGTGGGAGATACAGGATCCCAAAAACACAAAGACGAGGCAGGCGGCGATGGAGCAAAGCGTAAGGCGTAGGCGGCGGGCCGGAAGCGCGTGGCTTGTGGCGTGCGACGCAGGGTGAGGGGCGGAATTGCCGCGATCGCGTTGAGGTCGCGAAAAGGAGCGCTTAACGTAGTAGTCGGTCTTACGGCGATCGTAGCGACGTGGCTGCGATGTGTCGGTCTGGCGTTGGCGTGTGCTCGTACTCACGCGGTCTGACTGCTGCACGGTACGGCTTTGTTGCCGCGAAGAAGCCCCGGGCTGCTCTTGGGGGCGCTGCGGGTTGTCGTTGTCGGAGGTGCTTCTGGGCGTTGGTGTGGTGCGGCCGGCAAGGCGCACGCTTTGTGGCCGTTGGTCGCCGTCATTGTATCCGTATGCCATTCGAATCACCTTGCCTCATGTGTAACTTGTCTATCCTACATAAAAAGATGCACGACACATGGGCATGTGCGCCAAAAGCCTGACAAATGGTATGAACGTTGCCGCGCCGCGCGCCAAGCGCCACGGCAACAGGTATTCAAAAGCAGACAAGATGAAAGCGTCCAAGACGAATGACGTCTCCCGCCGTTCGTCCCAAAAACGGTGCCGCTCGTTTTGCAGTTCTGCCTTCGGTCGAGCTGCGAGCGGCGCTGCTGCGCCAAGGCCGTATCTTAAAGCCATGGAATAAAAGCGCGCGGCAAAACGGACCGCGCAAGGGGTGACGCCAAGGGCGTCAAACAGGAAAGGAGGGGAACAATGGCGGACAAGAACGCAGAAGTTGCAGTCGAGGATAACGGCGGCATGAAGAAAACGCTTTCGCTCTGGAACTTCTTCACCATCGGTTTCGGTGCCATCATCGGTACCGGTTGGGTTCTGCAGGTCGGCGACTGGATGGTCGTGGGCGGCGGTCCCGTTCCCGCTATGATCGCATTCCTCTTGGGTGCAATCTTCCTCGTGCCCGTCGGAGCTGTTTTCGGTGAGCTCACGGCTGCTATCCCCATCTCGGGCGGCATCGTCGAGTATGTCGATCGTAGCTTTGGCCGTACGCTGAGCTACATCACCGGATGGCTTTTGGCCCTGGGCAACGGCATCCTGTGCCCGTGGGAGGCCATCGCCATTTCGACCCTCGTGTCCGAGATGTTCGGCAGCCTGCCCGGCCTTGAGTGGCTGCGCGCCGTCAAGCTCTACACCATACTGGGGGCCGACGTCTACCTGTTCCCGACGCTGATCGCGCTCGGCTTTGCAGCCTACGTCATCTTCCTCAACTTCCGCGGTGCCAGCTCGGCTGCCAAGCTCCAGGCCTTCCTGACCAAGGCCCTGCTCTGCGGCATGCTGCTCGCCATGGGCGTCTCGCTGTTCACCGGCTCGCCGGACAATGCCATGCCCGTGTTCTCCCAGGTCACCGGCGCTGGCGGCGGCAAGGCCGCTACCGAGAGCTCCAGCCTGTTTGCCGGCATCGTGTCGGTCCTGGTTCTGACCCCGTTCTTCTACGCTGGCTTCGACACCATTCCTCAGCAGGCTGAGGAAGCAGCCGAGGGCCTCAACTGGAACAAGTTCGGCAAGATCATCTCCCTGGCCCTGCTGGCCGCCGGCGGCTTCTACATGGTCTGCATCTACTCGTTCGGCACCATCCTCGACTGGCATGAGTTTGTTAAGAGCCCGGTTCCCGCGCTTGCCTGCCTCAAGGGCATCAACATGCTTCTGTACCTGGCTATGCTCGTCATCGCCACGCTTGGACCCATGGGCCCGATGAACTCCTTCTACGGCGCCACGAGCCGCATCATGCTCGCCATGGGCCGCAAGGGCCAGCTGCCCGAGCAGTTCGCCGAGGTCGACCCCAAGTCCGGCGCTCCCAAGCTTGCCTGCGTCGTTCTGGGCGTCATCACCGTCGTCGGACCGTTTTTGGGCAAGAACATGCTCATCCCTCTGACCAACGTGTCGGCTCTCGCCTTCATCTTCTCCTGCGGCATGGTCGCCCTCGCTTGCCTGCGCATGCGCTTCACCGAGCCCGACCTGCCTCGTCCCTACGAGGTGCCCGGCGGCAAGTTTGGCATCGGCCTCGCTATCGCTGCCTGCGCCATCATCATCGGCCTGCTCGTGATTCCGTTCTCTCCCGCCTCCCTCAACATGGTGGAGTGGAGCATCGTGATCGGCTGGTTGGCTATTGGCCTGGCCCTCATGGCTTTCACCAATTCCCGCAAAAAGTAACGCCGAGCCGGGGCGGATCGGGTGCGCGGGACCCTCTCTTCCGTGCACCGAACCCGGCGCCACTTGGGTAGCTTTGTGAGGCCTTAACCCAACACGGCCTCGCCCACTATATGGATCCATAAGGAGGAACCATGTCCACTAAGTATGCAATCGTTGGCGGTAAGCTCATCGACGGTACCGGTGCCGAGCCGGTCGAGAACTCCCTCGTTCTCGTCGACGACAACGGCAAGATCGAGTACGCCGGCGCCATGCAGGACCTTCCCGAGGGCGTTGAGGTCATCGACGCCGCCGGCAAGACCGTCCTTCCCGGCCTGATCGACACCCACCTGCACTTCTCGGGCAACTTGACCGACGATGACACCGACTGGGTCATGCAGCCGCTTCTCGAGAAGCAGGCCGTCGCCGTCAAGCAGGCCTACGACTGCCTCACCCACGGCCTCACCACCGTCTGCGAGATCGGCCGCTTTGGTATCCAGATCCGTGACTGCATCGACAAGGGCGTCTTCAAGGGCCCGCGCGTTCTGGCCACCGGCCTTGGCTTCTGCCGCGTTGCCGGCCACGGCGACTCCCACCACTGCAGCCAGGAGCTCAACAAGGAATCGCACCCCTGGGGCGATCAGGTCGACGGTCCTTGGGATCTGCGCAAGGCCGTCCGTCGTCGCCTGCGCGAGAACCCCGATGCCATCAAGATCTGGGCTACCGGTGGCGGCATCTGGCGCTGGGACTCCGGCCGCGACCAGCACTACTGCTCCGAGGAGATTCAGGCTGTGGTCGAAGAGGCCAAGATGGTCGGCATCCCCGTGTGGAGCCACTGCTACAACAACCACGCCGCTGCCTACGATTCCGTCCGCTTTGGCTGCGAGCAGCTGATCCACGGCTTCGATATCGATGAGCGCACCATGGACCTCATGGCCGAGCAGGGCACCTTCTTCACCCCGACGATCGCCTTCCTGCCCACCTGGTACGCCACCTATCCGCCCGTCTACGTCCCCGAGCTGCACGACAAGTACGAGGGCACCCTGGTCGAGAAGGAGCTGCAGCGCAACTACGACTGCCTGCGCGAGGCCAAGAAGCGCGGCGTCGTCATGACGATCGGCTCCGATTCCTTCTCCTTCGTCACCCCGTACGGCACCTGCTCCATCGAGGAGATGTACGAGTTCGTCGACAAGATCGGCTTCACCCCGGTCGAGACCATCACCTGTGCCACCCTCAACGGTGCCAAGATGTGCCACATCGAGGACGAGACCGGGTCCATCGAGGCCGGCAAGTGCGCCGACCTGCTGGTCGTCAACGGTGACGTCGCCGCCGACATCCACGTGCTCAACACCGACAACATGGACGTCATCATGAAGGACGGCTGGATTGTCGAGGGCGGCACCTTCGGCGAGGCAAACAAGTACAGCGCCTAAGCTACCGTTCATCGATGGCTTGATGTAAAACACAGTATTTGATTGCATAATGCAATGGAGAGGGTCGCTTGCGGCCCTCTTTATTGCTATGGGGTGCGTCGGTAAGAAGGAGATGACGGTGGATCTCAATAGGCTGATTCTGGGCAAGAGCTACAACTCTACCAAGGTCTTTCGTACCGCTCAGCATGTGGTTCAAGCCATCTTGCTCGGTATTGTCGTTCCGCTGCTTATCCTGCTGCTCATCTGGGATCTAACCGATAATCCCAATCCCGTTCCGGCCGTTGTCGTCATTGCCGGCTTGGTCATGCTGTGCTTCTTCTTCTCGTACGTCTTTGTCGTTCCCGACGACCTCACATCGAGCGCAACCGACCGCACGCTCGCCATCGCTTCAAAAATATTCGCCTACACGTCGCGCGGCCTTACGCCCGAAGCTGCCCTAGGCGCCTCTAAGATCATCCTGTCCGAAACTATCGCCTCTGCCATCTGCTTTACCGACGGCAAGCAGGTGTTGGCAAGCTGGGGCGAGGACTCGGCAAAATGCCCCGCGGGCACCCCGGTGGTGCTGCGGACTACGCTCAACGTGATCAACAGCGGTGAGCAAAGCGTGTTCTCGCGCGATGCCTCGACCGAGACAGGTGGCTACTTTCCGCGCCTGCGCGCCGGTATTGTCGCACCGCTTACCGTGCGCGGGCATTGCGTGGGCACGCTCGAGCTGTATTATCCCCGTCTGAGCAGCATCGATATGCGCCAGACGGCGCTTGCCTCGGGCTTTGCCGACCTCATTTCCACGCAGCTTGCGAGCTTTGAGCTCGAGCGCCAGGACGAGCTTACGGCCCGCGTGGAGCTGCGCGCCTTGCAATCGCAGGTCGATCCTCATTTTCTGTTTAACACCATCAGCACCATCGTGTCGCTCGTGCGTACCGAGCCGGACAAGGCCAGGTCGCTGCTGATCGACTTCTCCAACTACTACCGTCAGACGCTTTCTGATTCCGATACCCTCACAACGCTCGAGCACGAGGTGGAACAGGGCACTCGCTATATCAATCTTATGCAGGCTCGTTATGGCGACGGCCGTCTGCGCGTCTCGGTCGATATCGACTTTGAGGTGCGCGATTGCATGGTGCCGCCGTTTATCTTGCAGCCGTTGCTCGAAAACTGCATCAAGCACGCGCAGCGCGAGACCGAGCCGCTTTCTATTCATGTTAGGGCTTTCGAGACCGATGACGGTTTGGAGATCATCGTCGAGGACGATGGCATCGGTATGAGCGAAGAGGTCTGCGCGCATCTGTTTGAGCAACATCGCCTGGAGGAGCCCGAGAGCATTACCGCCGACGGCTCCGTCAAGCGAGGTTGCGGCCTGGCGCTCTTCAACGTGCTTCAGCGCATCCATTTCTTTTACGGAGAAGATTCCGGCATGCGCGTGAAGTCCCAGGAGGGCGTGGGAACGCAGGTCATCGTCGAGCTGAACGGCGAGCCGCATGAGCCTGCGCCGTTGACGGCGTAGCGCGCGGTTGGATTGAGAGAAAAAGAGGGGAAGCACATATGTCCGAAGGCTGGAACATCTTGGTGGTTGATGACGAGCCTCCCATTAGGGCTGAGCTACGCTATCTGTTGGAAAAGGATACGCGTGTGGGTCAGATTGCCGAGGCGGGCAATGTCACCGAAGCCGTGGAGTCGATTCTGTCGAACAAGCCCGACGTGCTGTTTTTAGACATTACCATGCCCGGTCGCTCGGGAATTGAGCTTGCCGAGATGCTGCAGAACCTAAAGAGGCCGCCGGTCGTGGTGTTTGTGACGGCGTTTGCCGAGTATGCGGCTGATGCCTATAACCTCGATGCCGTCGATTATGTCGTCAAGCCGGTCGAGGACGCACGCCTGTCAAAGGCACTCGACAAGATCGAGGCAGCCTTGGGTGTCCGTCGTGTTATCCACGCTCCGCGCCAGCCTTTGCGTCTGACGGTGGACCGCGGGGGCAAAAAGGTGTTCATTCCCGCCGCAGACGTCTGCTACTTTGAGGCGCGTGCCGATTTTTGCAACGCCGTCTGCGCCGAGGGAACATACCTGATCAATGAGTCGATTTCCTCGCTCGAGCGGCGCCTGGCCTCCGAGGGCTTTATCCGTGTCCACCGCAGCTATCTGGTCAATTTGGAAGACGTGCACAATGTCGAGATCGGTTCCACGGGTCTTATGGAGCTCAGACTCGATCGCGTAACCTCGACGGTGCCCGTGTCCCGCCGTCGCGCTGCCGAGGTTAAAGCACACTTGGGGCTTGCGTAGACGGTCTGCATGCCGTCGTTTACCATCGCAGGTTTGGCATGGGCGCGCGGTGGGCATAATGGGTGGCATCGAATGAAATCGAAAGGATCATTATGCCCGCGCTTATCACCCATCATCTGTTTGGCGAGGAAAGCATCGACCGTCTTCCGCAGGGCGTCATCACGTCCGATGAAGAGCGCATTGCCTTTATCTTGGGCAACCAAGGCCCCGACCCGTTTTTCTTTCACATTCTGACACCGCGTGTTTCCGACTGCACGCTGCTGGCGCAGGTCATGCATCGGTCGCGTATGTCTCGCCAGTTCGCGTGCCTGCGCGACGGCGTGTCGCATCTGCTGCCGCGCGACGCCAGCTTGGGTCGCGCCTTTGCGCTGGGCCTGCTGTCTCATTACGTGCTCGACCGCAACGCCCATCCCTTTGTCTATGAGCAGCAGTTTGGCATCGTGGAGTCCGATTCAGAGCTTGAGGATTCGAGCAGTCAGGTCCATGCCGTGATCGAGAGCGACCTGGATGTACTGATGCTGCAGCTTAAACGCGATGGCGCTACGGTCGACGATTACCCGCCGGCGGGCGAGATCGTCACTACCGATCGCATCAATCGCGTGGCCGGCGTGCTGATGAGCTATGTTGCCGGACGCGTGTACGGCATTGACATTCCGGCGGGGGAGTACGGTGCTGCCGTTGCCAATATGCAGCGACTTTACCGCGCGATTGAGCCGGCCGGCTCCGCAAAGACGCGCGCGATCTCGCTGGTTGAGGGCTTGGTGCACGACTACTCGCTGCTCGACGGCCTTGCCCATCGCGTGACGACGGAGCTGCCCGAGCGCACCGGTAACCTGGGCCATCTGACATGGAAGAATCCCTTTACCGACGAGGTCTCGAACGAGAGTTTCCCCGAGGTCTTTGATCGCGCGCTGGTCGATTACGAGTGCACGGTCGCACGTTTTATCGAGACCGGTGACATGGATGCCGTGACCAGTCACGTCAACTACAGCGGTCGCGTGCTCAATGCCGATGAGGAGTTCGACCGCGAGGAATAGGGCCCGTGCGTGCCCCTTTGCCGAATCCTTACCGGCGGTTCTGGACAATTGGGGTACGATGAACTAACTGCATATCGGGCGAATACGAAGGGTCCCTGTCCATGAAATACACCAAGCTCGAGCGTAACTGGGTTATGTATGATGTGGGCAATTCGGCCCTCGTGCTGCTCAATACCTCGGTGGTGCCCATTTACTTTAACGCCATCAATACCGGCGCTTCTTCGGCCGACCTGGTGGTCGCCTGGGGCAATGCGCAGACGATTGCCTCGCTGGTCATCGCCATGCTCATGCCCATTCTGGGCGCGCTTGCCGACTACGCCGGCAACAAGATCAAGTTCTTCTTGGGCTTCTTCCTCACGGGCCTGGTGCTTTGCCTGGCGCAGGCTATCCCAATGTCCGCCATGGCATTTTTGACCGTGTACGTGCTGTGCACCATCGGCCTTAACTCTTCTATGACGTTCTACGACGCCATGCTGCCCGACATTACCACCGACGAGCGCATGGACGCCGTGTCCAGCTCGGGCTATGCCTGGGGCTACATCGGTTCCACCGTGCCGTTCGTCATCTGCCTGGCGCTCATCATGGGCGGCCCCGCTCTTGGCGTCCCCACCATGCTGGCAACGCGTCTGTCGTTTATCATCACTGGTGCCTGGTGGCTCATCTTTACTCTGCCGCTCATTCGCACCTATAAGCAAAAGTACGGTCGCGAGCGCGGTCCCGAGGACACCATCGGCCACATCGTGGGCGGTGTGTTCTCCGAGGTCGGACACACCATGCGCGAGATCGCCCACAACAAGACCGTGCTGGTCTACATGATCGCGTTCTTCTTCTATATCGACGGTGTGCACACGGTCATTTCCATGGCAACCAGCTACGGATCGGCCTTGGGCATCGATTCGACCCAGTTGGTCCTGGCGCTGCTCGTCACGCAGTTCGTGGCCTTTCCGTCCGCCATCATCTACGGCAAGCTCGCCGGCCGCGTGGGCACGCTCAACATGATCTTGGTGGCAGTCGCCGCCTATATGGGCATTGTGCTGTTCGCCGCGTTCTTCCTAAAGACCGCCTTTGAGTTTTGGGTGCTTGCCATTATGGTCGGCCTGTTCCAGGGCGGCGTGCAGGCGCTCAGCCGTAGCTACTTTGGCCGCATTATCCCCAAGGAAAAGTCCAACGAGTACTACGGCTTCTTTGACATCTTTGGTCGTTATGCAAGCGTTATGGGCACCTTCCTGGTGTCGGTCGTCACCTCGCTGACCGGCAACCCGTCGCTGGGCGTCCTTTCCATTGGCGTGCTGCTGATCGTTGGCTTTATGCTGCTGGTCCGCCTGTCCCGCATGACTCGGGCGGCAGAGCATGCCGCATAGGAGCGAGCGGCTATTGTGCCTGTCCACGGTACTCTTTTGGGGTTATCCGCAATAAACATTGCGACTTGCGAGCAATGATTTGCCCAAGTGGGTATGATGGAATCAGCTAGGTCGCGGGGCGTCGCCTGTGTTTGGCGGCGCCCCGTTTTTGTGTTGCAGGGAGGGTAAGGCATGAACGCCACGGTCGTGATTCCAACGTATTGGGCGGGCGATGACGCTTGCGCAAACGCCCCTGGCACCTATGACCATTCGACGCGACTCAACGCCGACAATCCCGAACTCGACCGCTGCCTGGCCTCGCTTGAGCAGGTACGTGACATCCCGCGCATCATCCTTTTGGTGGTCTGTCCCGTTTCTGCCACAGCCGATGTGTCGCTGCGCGTGCACGAGATTGTCGACGCGCATCCCACGCTCAAGGTCACCGTTGTCACCAACACCCAGGCCTCGCGCATCGCAGACCGGGTTGCTCAGATCGCGCCCAAGGGTTCGGGCGAGTGCGTGAGCCTGCGAGGCTACGGTGCCATCCGCAATATGGGGCTAGCCTGCGCCGCTGTGCTGGGGCATGACGCGGTTATCTTTTTGGATGACGATGAGACTGTCATCGACGCCGACTTTATGAAGCGCGCGACCTATGCGTTGGGGCAGCAGACGCGTCAGGGCTTGCCGATCTTGGTCAAGAGCGGCTATTTCTACGATCGCGACGGCTCGCCGCTGGCTCCCACGGACAAGGCGGGCATCTGCCATCGTTGGTGGACCAAGCGCATCGAGTTCAACCGTTGGATGAAAAAGGCGCTCTCGGGCACCCGCATCTCGTGCTCCAACTACGTGTGCGGCGGCCTGATGGCCCTGCACGCCCGCGCCTTTACGCGTGTGGCCTTTGACCCGTTTATCACCCGCGGCGAGGACTTGGATTACCTCTTTAACATGCGCATGTTTGGCTACGACGTGTGGTTCGATAACGAGTGGACCGTGCGCCATCTGCCTCCGGAGTCCGAAAAGCGCTCACCGCGCTTTATGCAGGATGTATACCGTTGGTACTACGAACGGGCCAAGTTGACATTCGCCGCGCATCAAAAGGAGCTCATTCCCGTTACGGCGGCATCGCTCATGCCCTACCCGGGCCCGTGGATTTCGCGCGAGCTCGACGACCGCGTGCGCAAGACCGCTATGGTCCGCAGCGTGTTTACCCGCGAGCATGAGGGCTACCTGCGCATCTGGCGCCATGGTATCGACGAGGCAAAGGCCTATGCGCGCCAAAACGCTGCAAGCTACCTGCGTTTCCAGAGCTTTTGGCCCAAGATCATGGACGGGCTTTGGCGTGACGCACAACTGATCAGTATCCTGGAGGGGGCCGAATGATCGACCGCCGCGCCCAGCGCGATAGTTCAATATCAATCTTTCGCATCATTGCCGTTGCCTGCGCCATTTGCGTGCTGGTGTACTTTATTTTTGCCTTGGTGACCGGTATCGAGCCGATCGCCACGGTGATTGCCTGCGCGCTGCTGTGCATCTTTCTGTGCATCTTTATTTTTTTGACGCTCAATCCCGATTCGGTGCGCTCCCAGTACACCGAGGAGACGCTCTCGGTGGCCTCGGCCATGCTCGAGGACATTAAGGGCGGTCTGACGCAGGAGTCGGCGCGTTTGGTGTGCCGGCGCATTTTGCCCGAGACGCGCGCCATGACGGTGGCCATCACCGACGAGGACAACGTGCTTGCCTGCGCGGGCGAGTTTGAGGAAAAACTGCTGCCCGATACTCCCATCCACACGCTTGCCACACGCTACGTTATCGAACATGGCATCGTGCAGTCGTTCAACCGTATGGTGGATGTCGTGGGCTCGGACGGCTCGCACAACCAAGTCCCCGCCGGCATTATCGCCCCCATCAAGGTGGGCGATCGTACCGTCGGCACGCTCAAGTTCTACTACAAGACCCCGCGCGCCGTCGACCGTACCCAGTACGCGCTTGCCTCGGGCTTTGCCGAGATCTTGTCCACGCAGCTCGCCATCCACGAGCTCGAGGTGCAAAAGGAACTCACGGCGCGCGCCGAGGTGCGTGCGCTGCAGGCGCAGATTAACCCGCACTTCCTGTTCAACACGCTGAACACCATTGCATCGTTTACGCGCACCGACCCGCTGCGGGCCCGCGAACTGCTTCGTGAGTTCTCATCGTTCTATCGTGCCACGCTCGACAACTCGGGATCGCTTATTCCGGTCTCGCGCGAGGTCGCACAGACCAGGCGCTACCTTACCTTTGAGAAGGCCCGCTTTGGCGAGGACCGCGTGCTTGCGACGTTCGATGTGTCCGAGGACGTGGAAGATACGCTGGTGCCGGCGTTCGTGATCCAGCCGATTGTCGAGAACGCCGTACGTCATGGTATGGGCGATGACGACGCCCTGAGGATCGACGTGACCGTTCACCAAGACGGCGAGGATGCAATCTTGATTGCCGTGGCCGATAATGGCGTGGGCATGGATGAGGGTACCGCCGCCAGACTGTTTGACGAGCGTTCTGCCCGTCCCGACGCCAGCTCTCCCCAGGGTGGCGGCGCCGGTGTGGCCATGCACAATATTTCGGAGCGCATCCATCGCTTTTATGGGCCGCACTCCTATACGCGTGTCGAATCGGCGCCGGGCAAGGGCACCAAAGTGCTCCTTCATCTTGATTTGTCAGAGAGCATCTTTGACATACAAGAGTAAAATAAAGGGCTACGGGCTCAACGTCATGCGACGGATGCCCGGCGTAGTTAGTTGACGAAAGGTTTTATCCCTATGCTGCGTGCGATGATTGTGGATGATGAGGCGCCGGCTCGCTCGGAGCTTCGCTTCCTGCTCGAGCAAACGGGCAAGATCGGCACGATCACGGAGGCGTCGAGCGTCCGCTCCGCCATCGAGATGCTTATGGAAAGTCGCGTGGATGTCGTGTTTCTCGATATCTCGATGCCCGGTGCCTCGGGCCTGCAACTTGCCGAGGCGCTGCATAAGCTCAAAAATCCGCCGGCGATCGTGTTTGTGACTGCGTATAGTGACCATGCGGTCGAGGCATTCGACGTGGATGCCGTCGATTATCTGATGAAGCCGGTCGAGGAAGCTCGCTTGGATCGCGCGATCGAGAAGGTCATGCAACGCACCAAGCCGGTTACGGACAGCAAGGTGACCATCGAGCGTATCCCGGTGGAAAAGGGCGGCCGCAAGGTGCTCATTCCCGTGGACGACATTCGCTTTATCATGGCCAAGGACGATTACTCCTGCATCTATACCGTCGATGATCGCTTTTTGTCGACGACCGCGCTGGCGCAGTTTGAGGCCAAACTCTGCGACTTTGGCTTCTTCCGTGTTCACCGCCGCTATATCGTCAACTTGGCGTGCGTCACGGATGTGGAGACGGTGCCCTCGGGCGCCATCCAGCTGGGCATTACGGGCGTCGACGAACGCGTGCCGGTTTCGCGCCGCCGCGTCGTGCCGCTCAAGAAGGCCCTGAGTCTCTAGCACACTGGCCCCGCAGCCCTGTAGACCTATCGTCTGCGGAGCCGTGGGGCCTTTTTGTATGTATCTGCCGAATCGTTTTTTTGCGGAAGGGATCCCATGAACAGTGCAAGCGCCAAGCGTATCGACATCATCTCGGACACCCACGGCTATTTATCGCCTGCGCTCTTGGATGAGCTTGAGGGCGCGGATCTGATTATCCATGCCGGTGACCTTACGTCGGAGATGGACTACGAGCACCTATGCACTATCGCCCCCGTGCGGGCCGTACTGGGCAACAACGATTACTACCGCGACTACGGCCCCGATGTAGACCGTCTTGCGCTCTTTACCTACGAAGGCCTCAAATTCGCCGTAGCCCACTACCGCGAAGACCTTCCGGTGGGATCCGTAGACGTAGCCATCAACGGCCACACCCACGTAACCAAAGAAGCCCAAGTGGGCCGTTGCTTAGTCCTCAACCCGGGCAGCGCCAGCTACCCCAGAGGCACCCGAGGCCCCACCATGGCCAGAATGCTAGTAAAAGACGGCAAGATCCTAAGCACTAAGTTTATTGACCTAGAGTAATCACAACAAAAACGGGGGATGCAGATGCGTCCCCCGTTTCCATTTGAGCCAATGGCCGAGCTTCAACAAGATCCATCAGACCAACCCCGCCGCGGAGAACGGGGCCGCCGAGCCGCGAAGCGGCGAGCAACAACAACGGCTCGAACAAAGTGACGGCAGGGAGGGTCTCCGGGGCCGGCTGGCGCGGGTTAAGTTTGTCGCGAGTTCCGCACGCAAAGGAAAGCACTTAATGTGCTTTCCGTCTTGCGCAGGACTGTAGAGCAGCAAACTTCATGACAGTGGCTCCCGGAGAAGGTTTCGGCATGCACCCGCATAAAAATATGGAAGTAGTAT
>DBGEDL010000015.1:0-35691 GCA_048375035.1 Collinsella sp. | reverse complement strand
CGACGCCACCTCGGCGCTCACCGTCGAGGGCGACCTGCCCAGCTCCCTCGCGATCTCCCTGCACGAGGCCCCGCGCTCCAGCATCCTCTGGACCGTGTCCCGCTCGTGCCTCGTGAGCCTTCCGTAGGCCCTCGGGGCCGCTTTCGCGGAACCCTTCTTCCTCTTTCCGGACATGCCGTCCTCCGATCTCCCGGGGCCGGCCGGTCCGGCCCGCAGGGTATCGGGTTCCCACATTCATCCGCACATGTGCGGATGAATGTGGGAGGTGTTCGGATAAAGTTGATAATCAAGGTGCTAATGATGAGGGCGATATTGCTCTAGCTGTGGAAGACGCGGACGGATATACGCAGATTAATACAGCGCAGGACCTCTACGATTACCTTCAAAAAGATAAAAAAACCGGCAAGTTTCGCCTGAATGCCGATGTCGAGTATGCAAGTGACATTACGTTGGGCGCAGGTGAGGTGACCTTAGATTTAAATGGTCACAAGATTAAGCATAATGGTACCGAATCAGGTCGCAACAACATGTCCATGTTCAATGTGCCCGAGGGTGCGACGCTCACGATTGAGGATCTGCAGCAGGCGGCTGATAACAAGTTCGAGCAGGGTAGCGACAAAAACGGCAACCTTGCTAAGCTCGATTACGACGGCACAACGCCCAGTAAGCTCACATACTACGTGACTGAGTCGACTTCGAGTGACACTGCTACTACCGAGACCCTTTTCAGGCACGAGGTTGACATCAATGGCGCCATCGTGGGCACCACTACTGGCTCCACAATGAATCTCATCGACGTCTATGCGGGTGGTACGTTTAACCTTCAGAGCGGCGTACTGACCACGGCTCAGGGCGCAAATGTTCGCCACCTGATTTATGCCGAGAACGGCTCTAACGTCACCATGAGTGGCGGATACGTTTGTGGTGCTTCTGTGGGCAGAGATGGTGCTGGTGCTGGAATTGCTGTCATTGGCAACTCAACCCTGGAGATCTCTGACGGCGTAATCGCTGGTAACTATGCCCCCAGTGGCGGCGGCGTTTATGCCATGAATTCTACGGTAAACATGGTTGGCGGTATTATCTCCGGCAACGGTACAAATAGTTATCAAAGAGGTTATGGCGCGGGAATTTGTGCTGTGGACTCTATGGTGACCATTACGAATGGTCACATCACCAATAACAAATATCAGTTCTACCAGGACGCTGAGAATGACTGGGGGCATCTCGGTTTCGGTTGTCACGGTGGTGGCGGCATTGCTGCCTTTAGCTCCACTGAAGGACAGAAAAAAGGCGGTCTGGTTATTAGCGGCGGCTACATCACGGGCAACTACTCTGCCGAGGCTGGCGGCGGCGTTTATGCTGGCGCTTGGAATAAACCTCTTTCCGGGTTTGCGTTTTATGGTGGAATCATCGCCAGCAATGTGGCGCAAAACTCAGAGGGTGGCGGCATCCGTATCGCTGCGCCTACAGTTGGCGAATTTAATGTGAGCGGCAAGAAAGCCTACATCACTAACAATACGACCAATACTACCAACGACTGGGGCGGCGGTGGCGTATTCGTCCAGGGCAGCAGCGAAAACAACGTTCAGCCGGCAAGGCTCGAGATATATAACGCGCTGATTACCAACAATCATGCCAATGGCTTTGGCGGCGGGTTTGCCGCTTGCCCGACTGGTAAGACTGCCATTACCGATACAAATGGCATCGCGATTTTCGGTAATTCTGACGGTAAATCTGACGGTAATGGTTATAACCGATCGGGCGGCACCAACGGCAAGAACGATGACGCAGATAAACTCCCTGACGGCGGAGGCGGCGAAATAACTGAAGACTTTAAAAATGCCGGTCACCAGGATCTTTTTCTTATTCGCGATAGTACTAACCCTGAATTGCTGCCGTATATCGCTGCCGTAACAGGTCAGATGCTTGGTGGCGGAGCTGCCAAATGGACGGGCACGATCGACGGTAAGCCTAAGACCATCAGCAAGTATGACGGAGCCCAAGCCAAGTACATGATTGGCCTAAGGTCCGACTCGTTCGTTGATGATCAAAATGTCGCTATAGGGCTGGCTTCGTTATATATCACAGGCAACAAATCCAACATCCACGGTGGCGGAATCATGACCAACGGCGACGTTGTCGCCGGCTCCACCACGGAAGTGAAGGTTTACCCCAAGATGAAGCTCAACGGCACCAAGGTGTTTGAGGGCGGCTCGCTTGAAGGAAATGACTTTAATTTCCAGCTGCTCAAGCAGAACGAGATCAAGGATGAGAGCGGTCGGGTTACGGGATATACGGTGCCGAGTTTTGATGCCAATGGCAAACTGCACCCCAATGGCTGCTCAGTGGTTGATACGGCTGTAAACGCGAAAAACGGCAGCTTCTCCTTTAACCTGAGCGAAGTATACGCTGATGCCGGCCTTGTTTACTACTTGGTAGAGGATCCGGGCACGGACAAGGACGTGGATTACGACAAGACTATCTACAGGATAGATCCTCAGGTCGTAAAGGACGATAAAAAGTCGCATAGCGTGCTTGGTATCGAGTACACGTACTACACGGTCGAAAGCGTGGCTCTTACTAAGATTGCTGCCGATGGTAGTAAAACCGATACTCAGGTTAAACCAGAGAACGAAGACGGCATTGCATGCGTTGCACTTACTGACGGTGCGACCTTCACCAACTACATCCCCAGCGGTGTCTGGACTCCCAAGGCGACGAAGGTCGTTGAGGGTGGCGAGATGAAGGAGTTTACACTTCAGCTCGCGAAAGACAGCAGCTTTAAAGACGAAGACATCGTCGGCGCTGCCGTGACCTCTGGTAATAATAAGGAGCAGACGCTTTCGTTCAAGGACGTCACTGATAAAGATAAAACGATTGAGCTCAAGTACTCGCTCTCTGATATCACTGCGAATCCTGACACCGCTGGCGACTCTAGCGGTCGTGGCGCTTCCAAGACCTTCTATTACTACGTGTGCGAGAAGAACGAAAGCTCGGCCCATCCGCATTACAAGTTTGATCCTTCGGTCTATAGGTTCAAGGTTGTGGCAACGGATGACACCGAAGGACACATCGGCTGTGCGGTGACCTACAGGAAGGGAACCGTTGGCTCCGATGGCAAGTGGGTGGCAGACGCTAATAGCGAAGATCACGAGCTCACCGACACTGACACCCCCACCTTCACCAACACCTACTCCACCTCTTTGCCCCTTTCTGGTATGTCGGGCGTCACTCTGACGTACCTTGCCGGCGCGGCGGTGCTTTGCGCTGCTGCGGCCTGGATGCACATTCGTCGCAAGGCGAATGCGAAGGGAGGCGAGCGTCGTGAATAAGAAAGTTTGCTCCTTCCCGATCTTGTTTGCGCTGTTTGCCTTCCCGATCTTGTTTGCGCTGTTTGCCCTCCTGATCGGCACCTGCGCGGTTGTGTTCCCCGCTTCCGCGCAGGCCGCGCCGACCTCGACCGGTTCCATCACGGTGAGCGGCACCGTGGCGAGCAGCTACGACGCCTACCAGATCTTTAGCGCCAACGTCGTCGACGGCGACAGCGACGCCAAGATCGCCACCGACCTCGCTTGGGCAAGCGACGCCGCGCGCGACGCCGTCCTGCCCGTGCTGCACAGCGCCGGCATGCCCAAATCCCAGACCACCGCGCAGGAAGCTGCCGAGTGGCTCAACACCGATTCCCACCTTACGAGCGCGCTGAGCGCACAGCTCGCTCGTTCCCTCCAGAGCTCTGGCGCCGTGTCCGTGGCCCTTAACGCGGGCACGGCGGCCGAGCTGCCCTGCGGCTACTGGCTCATCGTCGCCGACGACGACGCCATCGCCCAGAACGAGGCCGGCACCGCGCCGATCATGGCCCTGGTCGGCGGCAGCGCCGTCACCGTCAAGCCCAAGGCCGCGACGCCCAAGGTGGCCAAGCACGTGCTGGAGGACGGCACGGCCGCATGGGGCAAGGCCGCCGACGCCACGGTCGGCGACGACCTGTACTGGCGCCTCTCCGCCACGGTCCCGGCGGGGCTCACGGCCTACGACACCTACACGGTGCAGTTCGCCGACACCATGAGCGCGGGGCTCGACCCCTCCAAGGTCGCCGCGAGCATGCGCGTGTACGTGGCTGCGGGCGCGGACGGCGGCTTCGACGCGGTCCAGGCCGGCAAGGACGGACGCGCCGGCACCGAGCCCGCCAAGGGCTGGACCGACATCACGGCCCAGTGCGTCACCAAGGTGGCCGCGGACGGAACCTTCACCGTGCGCACCGGCGACCTGATCGCCGCGCTCGGCGGGGTCGACGCCTTCGCCGCAGGCGCCCGCGTGGTCGCCGTGTACAACGCACCGCTCAACAGCGCGTGCAACCACGGCATCGCGAAGGGCAACCCCAACGAGGTCTACCTGCGCTACCCGCGCTCTCCCTTTGCCGACCAGTCCGGCGACGCCGGCTTTACCCGCACGCCGAGTGACGACGCGTGCGCCTACACCTGGGATCTCGCGCTCACCAAGCGCGGCAGCGACGGCGACAAGCCGCTTGCCGGGGCGGTCCTGAGCATCGCCGACGACCGCGGTCGCACACTGGCGGCCGACGGCACGTGGGATGCGGAGGGCAAGGCCACCGTCACCACGGGCGAGGACGGCCGCGTGACCGTCTCGGGCGTGGACTCGGGCAAGCTGGAGGTCCGCGAGCTCAAGGCGCCCAAGGGCTACACCGCCTTTGAGGGCGCGCGCTCCGTGACGGTCAAGGCCGAGGGCCTGGACGTCGACCAGGTGGCCGCCGCCAAGCCCAAACTCACCATCACAGCCGAGTCGCCCCTGCGCGCCGACAGCGCGGACGGGTCGACGGGCAGCCTGGAGGCGTCGCTCATCAACACGCCCACCGGCACACCCCCTAGCATTACCACCGGAGGCTTTATGCCCTCGACTGGCGATATGGCAATGTACGCTGCGGCCGCCGCAGCGGTCGCCGGAGCCGCGCTCATCGTGGTCGCGCTCCTGGTCAAGCGGGGAGGTGGCAGCCATAAAGAGTAGCTGGCAGCCCCACAGAGAGCGGGGCGAGACGTAGCGAAGTAGATGCTAAGACACAGACAGACAGATTTAGATCAAATGGAATTCGAGCAGAAAGCAGAGGAAAAGAAGATGAGCATGAGCAAGAACATCGCACGCCTGGCAGTAACCGCCGGCCTCACAGCAGCCCTGAGCTTCGGCGGCGTGATGGCGCCCGTGACCATGGCGTTTGCAGATGGTGCGACGGGCAGAATCACGATCAATAAGGTCGACGACGCCAAGAAGGACAATACGTTCAAGGCTTATCAGATCTTCACGGCCAAGGTTATTGACGCCCAGGACGGCAGCGGCAAGATTGCTTCTGACGTTAAGTGGGCAGTGGGCGATCAGGCCCAAAAGGACATTATTACGGCTATTAGGGGTAGCAAAGACTATTCGGATTCTAAAAGCCAGTTGCCAACAGAGGATCCCATAACTGCCCAAGATGTGGCAGATTGGCTTTCCGCAAATGTTACGACTGCTACTGCCAGCGCGAATGGTGCCAAGGGGACGCGAGTCGCTCCTGGCGACGTACTGTACTCGATTGCTAAAGCTGTGATTAATAACGAGACCGCTGTCGACAATTCTATCAAGGTAGGCGATTCGTGGACGTGTTCGAACGATGGCTACTACCTCTTCGTATCTGGCGGTCTTACGGATACGACCAAGCCGAACACTGGCACCTCCCCGATTTTCGCTATCGTGGGTGGTAACCCCGTGACGGTCACCGAGAAGACCAGCATTCCTACGGTCGATAAGCAGATTCTCGATGACACCGCAGACAAGACGGCCGATACTGCCGCGGAGGGCGACTGGAAGAACGTGGGCGACGCCTGGATTGGTCAGGTAATCGACTACAGGCTGACTGGTACCGTAGCGGACAATATTACTTCGTATGATAAATATCAGTACGAATTCCACGATACGCTGAGCAAAGGTCTGAATGTTGTGAAGGATGCCAATGGCAACCCGTTGAATCTTAAGGTTTATATCGTAAAAAATGACGGCACTCACGCTGAGGTCAAGAAGGATGCTAAAAAGGGCTATACGGCAACTGCGACTAAGGGCCAGGATTCCAAGACAGAACTGCTCAACGTCTATTTTGATAACCTTAAGGCCATCGAAGATACCAGCAACGATAGCATTGCAGCCGGTGACATTAAAAATGTCGTTGTGACCTATCAGGCTACACTCACCAGCGATGCCGAATACACGGCTGCCGGTAACACCAATGAGGTCGAACTTGTCTATTCCAACGATCCTATGTCTAACGGCACCGGCACTTCCGAATCCAAGAAGGTCGCTGATTACGTCTTTGGCTTCAATGTCACTAAGGCTGACGCTGACCCGAGCAACGTTAACGCCAAACTCGTTGCGGGGTTTAAGGTCAAAATGATCACGGAAGGGTCCAATAAAAAAGTTGAAAAATATTTGAAGCGAGACGGCAGCTTCAGCGACAACGTAAACGACGCCTATACGTTTGAAACCACGGGGGAGAACAACACGGTCTCTATTCCCGGGCTTGTTGCGGGCACATACCTGATTTCCGAGAGCAAGACGCCTGCGGGCTACAACACCATCGCCGATTTCAAAATCACAGTGAAGCCTGAATTCAATGCAGACGGCACGCTTAAAAAGCTCAGCGTGACTCCTGGTTCCGATATGGTCACTGCCACGATTGAAGATAACACGACCACGACCATGATTCCCGTCACCATTCGGAACAAGAAGGGCTCTGGCCTCCCGCTGACCGGCCTTAACGGCGTGACCTTCACTTGGATCGCTGGTGGCGCGGTGCTGTGCATCGGCGTGGCGCACCTCATCCGCAGCCGTAAGCAGGCTGAGGAGTCCGAGCAGGAGTAACGCTCGCTCACCCATCCCTTTGGCAGGTGGGATGTGATGGCCATGAGACTTGCGGACACTTTTCTCGTCCATCGACGTTCTTGCTTTGCCATTCTTTTTTCGGGGCAGACTCTGCACTGGAGTCTGCCCCGTTCTTTTTGGGATAACGCAGCCAGCCTCCACCGTCCGATGCGGGTACGTTCGTCATCGCGTTTCTTGACTCGTATGAGGTTCGGATTAAGGTCCGTAGGCGCACGCGCGGTGCGGACGGTGGAAGGCATTTGCGCCGCAACAAGCGCAAATAAGAATGCCCGGGGTTAGAGACCCGGGCATTTAACAAAACCAGAAAACTAGGCCGCCCGCGCTCCCAAACATTCACGCGGGGTGCGTCGTTTTCTATTGACATTGTATCCCGAATCGCCCCGCCGATCCGGGATATTCTGAAAACGCAAACACGTCGGGCAAACCCGGACAATGCGGTCAGGCTCTGCTGGACGAGGAATCGTGTTTGTAACTATCGAACAAATGTTTGTCAAAATCGCGTTTAGCAGCTGTGGGTGCATGCACTCGCAGTAAAATACCCTTGCGACGCATCCCGTGCGCGGGCGGCCGAAGACTCGATCGGAGGTCCCCAAATGCTGAAATTCCTTAACGTGCTCGCCGCCCTTGCAGCGGTGGGCTCGTTCGTCATCGCGTGTCTTGACTCGTATGAGGTTCGGTTTAAGGTCCGTAGGCGCACGCGCGGTGCGGACGGTTCTCGGCGTTTGCGCCGCAAGCGCAAATAAAAACGGCCGGGGTTGCAGCCCGGCCGTTTAACACGTTAGAAAACTAGGCTGCCCGCGCTCCTTAACATTTACGCGGGATGCGTCGTTTTCTATAAACATTGTATCCCGAATCGCTCAGTTGATTCGAGATATTTTGAAAACTCAAATGCGGGTCCATACCTGATAGAAATTTCGTTATTTCCGAAAATTATGTATAATTCCAATATTAACTGGAACTAAGCGAAAAAGATGGAAATGAACGAAGCGCTTACCTACTTACAAGAAGCACTAGGCCTCTCCGCCAAGGCTAAAACTTGGCCTGGATCCGCACACTTGTCACTGCATCTACGGTCGATTGAGGTCCGCGCCGTTGACGCAAATGGTTTTTCTTTTTTGCTTGCAAGTTTGCCTGCTGGCGTAGGACTTCCCGAGGCTAAGAGAGTCTATAGCCAGTTAGCCTTGCGTGCGGAGGCTCCTGTCGTCGTTTCGTTTCCTGATGCCGATGCGCGCCAACGCAAGGCATTGGTCGCACAAGGAATCCCCTTTGTTTGCTCTGGTAGACAGGCCTTTCTTCCATTTATGGGCGCGGCCTGCACGGAGAGGGGCGGCACTAGATTTCATAATCGCGCGACCAAGATGCCACCCAACGCGCAGGCTGCCGCAATCTGGGGGGCAGGGCAGGAGTCATATCATTCCGATGACCTTTGTCGTGCGCTTGGGATTTCGGCAAGCCGCGCGAGTGAGGCCATAACCGAGCTTGTAGACAGGGGGCTCGCAAAGCGCGAACGGCGCGAACGACGTGTCATTGTGTTTCCCGTGGCCGTGGATCTTCTGCTCAGTGAGCACATGGCAGAGCTCTTCTCGCCTGTCTCGAAGGTCTTTTTTGCAAGGAGGGCACCACAGATCGACTGTCTCGCTGACGCTGGGGAGACAGCGCTCGCTGCGCGTTCGATGCTCGCGGCTCCGGGCATGGATCAAAAGGCGGTCTTAAGAAGCGTATGGCGTGAACTGCGTGGCCTTGAAGTCGCAGATGGGGAATTGTCGGATAACGAAACGGCGATGATCCAAGTGTGGCGCTATGCGCCCGTGTTTGCCGACTCCTCCCGTATCGACGACATTTCACTTGCGCTATCTTTGGCGGCAATCGACGATGAACGAATTCAGCTCGAAGTCGATCGCATGTTTGGAAAGGAATATCCATGGCAGGAAGCGCTGTAGAAGGTCTCTAAGAATTCCGACCGTAGGCGGTGCTTCGGTCCTGGCTGCGTTGTCCGGGATAGGGGCTCGCGAATCGGCTATTATTTGTTTAGACAACCTGAGCTTTAGAGGAGTGACCGGTGATGGTGCAGGGCGCCAAACACATGAAGAGCAATAACGCCGCGGCCAACGGCGGCTCAAGCCCTCAGCCCAAACCTCAACCAAAGCCCAAGCGCCGTCGCAAGCGACTGCCGCGCTGGGCCGACCGGCTCATCACCATCGTCATCATCCTTATTGGCGTGGGCCTTATGACTTGGCCGTGGATCTTGGACCGGCTCGAGGCCTCGGGCGTGTTCAACCAGATCAGCACGGTGTCCAGCACCGTGGATGCGCTGTCTGCCGAGGAGCGCGAGCGCATCCTGCTCCAGGCACGCTCCTTTAACGAGCAGTTGGCGGGCGAGGCCACCGAGCTTCCCGCCGACCAGATCGAGCCCTACGCTCAGCAGCTCATCTTTGACCGCGACCCCATGATGAGCTGGGTCGAGATCCCCTCCATCGACGTGAGCATGCCCATCTACCACGGCACGAGCGAGGAAGTCCTCATGGCGGGCGTCGGCCACCTGGAGGGCACGAGCCTGCCGGTGGGCGGCACCTCGACGCATTGCGTGCTCACCGCGCACTCGGGCATGCGCAACCTGAGCATGTTCGACGACATCCATTCGCTGGAGCCCGGCGACCTGGTGCTGCTGCACACCATGAACAAGACGCTCGCCTACAAGATGGTGGACTCCGAGGTGGTGCTGCCCGAGGAGATGGAGTCGCTGACCATCGAGCCCGGCGCCGACAAGGTGACGCTCGTCACCTGCACGCCCTACGGCGTAAACGACCATCGCCTGCTGGTGCATTGCGTACGCACCAAGTACAACAAGAAGGACATCGACAAGCAAAAGTCGCTGGCCGGCCGCCACTGGGGCAAGCGCGAGTTTGCCGTGCTCATCGTGGTCGTAGCCATTGTTCTGTTGCTGCTGGGCATCGTTATCCACGCGGTCCGCAAGCGCCGCAAGGCCAAGGCCTCGGCATAAGACATCGTTCAGAACCACCGCAATGGGGGACAGGCACCTTTGTGGCGGTCGGGGACTTCCAAACCATCACAACATTCGATGAAAATCGCGATTTTGACGAAAAACGTCGAATGTTGTGATGCTTTTCGCTGCGGACGAGACGGTTTTCGTTGTGGGCGGGACGGTTTTCGCTATGGACGGTGCGGTTTCGCTGCTGAACCGCCAGCTTGCCGCCTGCCAGCCCGCCGCCCTCGTTACGTTTTCGCTGCATTTGGGTAAAGCGCCTGCTCCAAGCGGCGTTGCCTTGTATACTAGAGCGGTTTATCTGTTATGCGGAAGGGAGCGCCTATGGCACTCAGCGAGAAAGACGTGCGCGGCATTGCCGAGTACGCAAAAATCGCACTGACCGATGACGAGCTCACCCAGATGACGTCCTACATGAACGACGCCGTCCAGATGCTCGAGCCCGTCTTGCAATATGACTTACCCGACGTGGAGCCCACGTTCCATCCCATCGGAAGCCTGTCCAACGTGATGGGCGATGACCTGCGCGAGCCCGAGCGCGACCTGCCGCTCGACGTCGCGCTCGAAAACGCCGGCAGCGCGCGCGACCGCTACTTCCGCGTGCCGTCCATTTTGGGAGAGGGGGAGAGCGAGTAATGGCGCAGAGCTTCGATTCCCTTACCGCCGCCCAGATCGCCGCGGGCGTTGCCGCCGGCGACTTTACCGCTACCGAGGTAGCCCAGGCCTCCCTTGTCGCCATCGAGGCGCGCGAAGGCGGGGTCCAGGCATTCCTGCAGGTGGCGCCCGAGCTTGCGCTCGAGGCCGCTGCGCGCGTGGATGCCGACCGTGCCGCAGGCAAGCCGCTGCCCCCGCTCGCGGGCGTGCCGCTGGCCATCAAGGACAACATGAACCTCGTGGGCACGCGTACCACTTGCGCGTCCCGTATGCTCGGGGACTACCAGAGCGTCTACACCGCCACCTGCGTCCAGCGCATGCTCGATGCCGGCTGCCTGCCCATGGGCAAGGCCAATATGGACGAGTTTGCCTTTGGCAGCTCCACCGAGAGCTCGGCGTTCCACCGCACCAACAACCCCTGGGATACCGAGCGCGTGCCCGGCGGCTCTTCGGGCGGCTCCGCTGCCGCCGTCGCCGCGGGTGAGGTCGCGCTCTCGCTGGGCTCGGACACCGGCGGCTCCATTCGCCAGCCGGCGTCGCTGTGCGGCGTGGTGGGCTTTAAGCCCACGTATGGCGCCGTGAGCCGTTACGGCGTGGTTGCCTTTGGCTCGTCGCTCGACCAGGTGGGCCCCTTTGGCCGCACGGTCGAGGATGTCGCGCTGGCCATGAACGCGCTTACCGGCGCGGGCCACGATCCGTACGATTGCACCAGCCAGGATTGCGCCGTCGACTTTACCGAGCATCTCAACGACAGCATCGAGGGCAAGTGCGTGGGCATCATCCCCGCGTTTATGGAGGCTGAGGGCCTGACGCCCGAGGTCAAGGCCGCTGTTCAGCGCGCCGCCCAGGAGCTGCAGAACCAGGGCGCCGAGCTGGTCGAGGTCGACCTGCCGCACCTGGACGCCGCCATCGCCGCCTACTACGTCATCGGCCCGGCCGAGGCATTCTCCAACCTGGCCCGTTTCGACGGCATTCGCTACGGCTACCAGGAGGAGGGCTGCGCCAACCTGTCCGACCAGAGCTCGCTTTCGCGCGCCCACGGCTTTGGCGCCGAGGCCAAGCGCCGTCAGATGCTCGGCGCCTACCTGCTGAGCTCGGGCGTGTACGACAAGTACTACTACGCTGCGCAAAAGGCCCGCACGCTCATCACGCAGGACTACGACGCCGCGTATGCCAAGGTGGACACCATCCTCATGCCCGCCTCGCCGCGCACGGCCTTTAAGTTCGGCGAGATCAGCGACCCCACGCAGATGTACCTCTCCGACCTGTACACCATCTCGCTCAACATTTGCGGCAACGGTGGCATCTCGGTGCCGCTGGGCCTGGGCGAGGATACCAAGCTGCCCGTTTCTGCCCAGCTGGTGGGACCTGCGTTTAAGGACCGTCAGCTGCTCACGTTTGCCCGCGCCCTGGAGCGCGGCTTTGCCGATGCCGCCACGGGTGCGCCCGCGCTTTCCGTTGCGCCCGATTTTGCCGGGAAGGGGGGCGAGCTGTAATGAAGGAGCTTTCCGAGGTCCTGCAGGATTGGGAGGCCGTGATCGGCCTGGAGATCCATACCGAGCTCACCGCACTCGATACAAAGATGTTCTGCAACTGCAAGCTCAGCCACGATGACGAGCCCAACGCCAACGTGTGCCCGGTGTGCCTGGGCCTGCCCGGCGCCCTGCCGGTGCCCAACAAGCGCGCCATCGAGAGCATCGTCAAGGCCGGCCTCGCCACCAACTGCGAGATCCAGCGCCACTCGATGTTCTACCGCAAGCACTACTTCTATCCCGATATGGCCAAGAACTTCCAGACCACGCAAGGTCCGGTCGCCTTTGCCATGTACGGTCACCTGGACCTGGACGTGACCGGTCGCGGTGCCGCCGAGCGCCCCGATTGCGCGTTTGGCGAGGCCGAGGCCCAGAGCCTGGCGAGCGCCTCGGCCAACGCCGAGGGCCTATCCACGTCCATGACCTCTACCATGCGCGAGGGCAATCAGCGCGCCGGCCATCTGGCCAGCTATGACGCGTCCAACCTGCAGATGCCCGAGCGCCGCGAGGACGGTTCGTACACGGTGCCCATCCGCATCCTGCGCATCCACATGGAGGAGGACGCTGCCAAGATGGTCCACGTGGGCGGCGCCGAGGGCCGCATTACCGCCGCGGCCGAGTCGCTCGTCGACTACAACCGCTGCGGCACGCCGCTCATTGAGCTCGTGACTGAGCCCGATTTGCGCACGCCAGAGGAGGCTCGCCTGTTTATGGAGAAACTCCGTCGCATTTTTGTGACGCTGGGCATTTCCGATTGCTCCATGGAGAAGGGTTCCATGCGCTGCGACGGCAATGTGTCGCTGCGCCGCCGCGGCGAGACCAAGCTGGGTACTAAGACCGAGCTTAAGAACCTCAACTCGTTTAAGAGCCTGCATGACGGCCTTGCCTACGAGATCTGCCGTCAGGCCGAGGTGCTCGAGGAGGGCGGCATCATCTATCAGGAGACCCGCCACTGGGAGCCCAGCCGTAAGCGCACCGTGGTTATGCGCGTCAAGGAGACGGCCGACGACTATCGCCTGTTCCCCGATCCCGACCTGGCGCCGTTCGATCTGGACGACGAGTTCATCGACCGCTGCCGTGGCGAGATCCCTGAGCTGCCCGATGCCAAGCGCGTCCGTTTTGAGGCCGACTTTGGCATTAAGACGGCCGACGCCGAGCAGATTGCCGGCGACCCCGAGTTTGCCGACTTCTTTGAGGCCGCCGCTGCCGGTATGGCTGGCAAGGAGGCCCAGACGGTCGCAAACCTGCTGGTCAACGAGATGATCGCCTACCTTAAGGGCGCCGGCGTGTCGCTCGCCGAGTCCGGCATCGCGCCGGCTCAGGTGGCAGCCCTTGCTAAGCTGCTGGCGACCGATGCCATCAGCTCCAACCAGGCACACGAGGTCTTTGAGGCTATGGCCCAGACCGGCGACGACCCCAACAAGATTGTTGACGAGCGCGGTATGCGTCAGGTGAGCGATGCCGGCGCGCTGCAGCCGATTGTGGACGAGGTGCTGGCAAACTGTGCCGATCAGGCGCAGCAGTATCGTGACGGCAACCAGAAGGTCATCGGCTTTTTGGTGGGTCAGTGCATGAAGGCGAGCCGCGGCAAGGGCAACCCGAAGCTCTTCAACGAGTTGCTGAGAACGTCGCTCTCGTAAGCGGGAACCCGGGAGCCCCGGCAGGGCGGGTGCTTCCTCAAAATTTCAAACAGTCCTGCGCAAGACGAAGGCCACATTAAGTGGCCTTCTTTGCGTGCGGAACTCATTTTGAGGAAGCACCCGCCCTGCCGGGGCTCCCGGGTTCTGTGACGACTCGGCCGTTCGGGTCAGGCGGGCTGAATGGAATAGAGTGAATGGGCGCGCCGTTGGCGCGTCCATTTTTGTGCGGGTGACAAAGGGACTGTCCCTTTGTCACATTGCAATAAATGTGATGAAAGTGTGGCGAAATGAGCTTAAAACTTCCGTAAATGTGATAAATGTCACGTTTTACCTAGGGTAAAATGTGGGAAATATCACGTTTACGGAAGTTTCTTTGCGGGAGGTTCGGCCATGCAGCGAGATATCATTGCCAAGCTTAACGCTTGGAAAGCGTCAGAATATCGTAAGCCGCTTATCCTTAAGGGGGCGCGCCAGGTTGGAAAGACGTGGGCGCTTAAGGAGTTCGGTCGAACCTCGTACCGCAATTTTGTGTATCTGACGCTCGAGGAACCGTCACCTGGGGTACAGAGCGAGTACGCTCAGTTTTTCGAAGGTACGCGCGATCCTCGGCGGATCATCTCAAACCTTTCCCTGGCACTTGGACAGCCTATCGATCCCGGCGATACGCTGCTTATTATTGATGAGATCCAGGATTGTCCTTCTGCAGTCGGCGCCCTTAAATACTTCTGTGACGAGGCCCCCGAGTATCACGTCGCATGCGCAGGGTCTTTGTTGGGCGTTCGCTTGTCCCGTGAGACCAGCGCTTTTCCGGTGGGAAAGGTCGAGTTCATGGAGATGCACCCTATGAGCTTTTCCGAGTTTCTGAAAGCCGAGGGCGCTGCAAACTACGACGAATACCTTGGCGGCCTGGATCAGATCGAGACAGTGCCCGATTTCTTCCATGTCCGTCTCGTCGAGCATCTTCGGCGTTATTTTGCATGTGGCGGCATGCCAGAGGCTCTTGGTCGGTGGGTGGAGACGGGCGATATCGTTCAGGTCGATAAGGTGTTGTCCGATCTCTTGGATTCCTACGAGCGCGATTTTGCCAAGCATGGTGGCCATGCGCAGTTCGCCAAGCTTTCGCAAATATGGAACTCGATTCCAACTCAGTTGGCGCGCGAGAATAAAAAGTTCGTTTGGGGTGCGGTGCGCGAGGGGGCTCGTGCTCGAGAATACGAGGATGCTCTGGAATGGCTTGCCGATGCTGGGCTCATCATGGCGGTTCGCCTTAATGCTGCCGGTGGCGTGCCGCTCTCTGCATACGATGACCTCAAGGCATTTAAAGTCTACTGTCTTGATGTCGGTTTGCTGCGCCGCATGGCAAGGCTGGATGCGTCCGCTTATGCCATCTCGGATGCGCTATTTTCGGAGTTCAAAGGTTCGTTCGCCGAGAATTATGTGCTTCAGGCATTACTTTCACAGTTAGATGCTGCTCCGCGTTATTGGACAAACGAGAAGCCGAAGCACGAAGTCGATTTTTTGATTCAAGTCGGAAACGAAATCGTTCCCGTCGAGGTCAAATCGGGAGAGGTCGTTCATTCCAAGAGCCTTAAGTACTATGCCGACAAGCATGCGGAGACGACTCCACTGAGGGTCCGCTACTCACTTAAGAACCTAAAGCTCGACGACGGGGTGCTCAACATTCCGTTGTATTTGGCTGATCGATCTGTCCCTCTTATCAAAAAGGCGCTTGATTGTGCGCATCTTGACGTTTAGATCCTGGGTGAGCTGACGGGCGGCGGCTAATTAATCGCTCCGTTACGGCCAGGGAGCTTGGGCCTTAGCGATGCTTGCTTCGCCAAGCCGTGGGTGTCATGCCGGTGTATTGTTTGAAGGCTTGGGCGAAGGCGGCCTGCTGAGGGTAGCCTAGACGCTCTGCTACCTGCGCTATCGTGAGCGCGCTATCGGCCAAAAGGTCCTGCGCCCGCTCCATACGGCGTCTGCGAATGTAGGCGCCCAGGGACTCGCCAGTTTGGGCCTTAAAGGTGGCGCATAGTTTGGAGCGGCTTGTGTAGAGCTTCTCGGCCACCTCGTTGACACCCACACGTCTGCCTTTATCGAGCGCGCACTCAATCATTGCCGTTGCTTCTTCGGCAATGGTTACGCTGACGCGCGTGTCTGCCGCCTGCCGCGCCTGCTTGTGGGCCGCGCACGAACAGGCGAGCTCCGCGACCATGGTCTCCACGATGCCCTGCATATAGACGTGTCCGCCTGCGGTGCGGGCGTGGTCCTCGTTAATCCGGCGAAGCGTGTGGCAGATGGCAGACGTCGCTTCCTCGTGCCATGGCTCGGCAAACGCCTCAAAGATTCCCGCGAACTCGGTGGGATAGCGGTGTTCCAGTTCGTCAAAATATCCAGGCAAAAAGAGCACCGAGCGCGAGTGATAAAGCTCCCCCGCAAACAGCGGGCTTAATTCCTCGCCACAGCTATCTTGGATAAAGCTGCAAACGGCATTGTTTGGCCATGGTCCATGCAATGGTTTGAGGTTCGCGGGCGTTATGCCAGCCTCGGGCATGCATGTAAGTGTGGGCGCGCTGACTTCGCTCACGCAGGCGTATGGCTCGGGTGTGTATTCGGCCAGGTACATATCGTGCGTCGGGGTGATGAAATGCTCCATGACGATGCAGGTGGGGGAGAGGGGCATGATCCATGCGCGTCCGTGCGCCCGATCGTTTGCCACCTCGCCGGTAAAGACGGCGCCCTTGCCGGTAAGCTCCAGGCCAAACTGCTCAAATTGCGGTGCGTAGAGCTCGGTTATGTCGGTCGCTGCCTGCCGTATTTGCAAAAGCGTCCCTTTCCTTTGCAGAAACGTCCACGCCTGGCTTGATTGTGAGCCATGGCTAACACATCAATGATAAGTTCATTACGGTTAACTCTCAAGCCGTTAGAAAGGAATCTCATGGCAAAGGGATCAAAAAGGGAAGGCGGCGGTATCGGCGAGCTGCTTGCATATGCCGGTGACCGCAAATTCCTAACGTATTTGGGCATGGCGCTCTCAGCGCTCTCGCAGCTGCTGAGCTTTGGCCCGTACGTGTGCATTTGGCTTGTCGCGCGCGATCTGATCGCCGTGGCACCTAACTGGAGCGAAGCCTGCGACATCGCGATGTATGGCTGGTGGGCCGTGGGTTTTGCGCTGGCAAGCATCGTAGTTTATTTCGTGGGGCTCATGTGCACGCACCTGTCTGCGTTTCGCTGCGCGTCCAATATCCGCAAGACTACGAGCGAGCACCTGCTTAAGCTGCCGCTTGGCTTCTTTGACACGCACGCCACCGGTGAGCTGCGCCGTATTGTAGACGGATGCGCCGCCTCTACCGAGACTTTGCTCGCACACATGTTGCCCGATATCGCCGGCGCCACCGCCATGGTCGTGGGCTTGCTCGTGTTGCTATTCGCCCTCGATTGGCGCTTGGGCACGGCATGCCTCATCTCGGTGGCCATTTCGCTTGGTGCCATGGCCACCATGATGGGCGGCAAAGGCGCCGAGTTCATGAAGGCCTACATGGGAGCGCTGGTCAAGATGAACAAGACCGGCACCGAATACGTACGCGGTATTCCCGTGGTCAAGGTGTTTCAACAGACGGTCTACTCCTTTAAGGCCTTCCACGATGCGATCGCCGAATACGCCGACATGGCACAAAACTATGCGGGCACGTTCTGCCGAGGTCCGCAGGTACTCAATCTTACCGCGCTCAACGGCCTCGTGGCATTCTTTTTGCCGGTGGCGTTGTTGCTGGCTCCGGGCGAGACGGATTTTGCACACTTTTTGGCCAACTTCACGTTTTACGCGATATTTTCGGCCGTGGTACCGACGGCCATGACCAAGCTCATGTTTGTGGGCGAGGCCTCTCAGATGAGTGCCGATTCGCTGGCTCGTATTCGAAGCGTCATGGATTCCAAGCAGCTCTCCGTGACCGCCCAACCCAAGCACCCTGCCGGCGGCGAAGTGCGATTTGAGGACGTAAGCTTTACGTACGAGGGTGCCGAAGCACCTGCCGTTAGCCATGTAAGTTTCAGCGTTCCCGCTGGTAGCACCCTCGCCCTAGTGGGTCCTTCGGGCGGCGGCAAGTCAACCTGCGCAAGCCTGATTCCTCGTTTTTGGGATGTCTCTTCGGGCCGAGTGCTTGTAGGCGGTGTGGACGTTTGCGATATGGATCCGCACGAGCTTATGGACCAGGTCGCTTTCGTGTTCCAGACTAACCAGCTGTTCCGGCAAACACTTGCCGATAATGTGCGCGCCTCCAAGCCTACGGCCACTGACGACGAAGTGCGTGCGGCCCTCTCCGCAGCTCAGTGCGACGACATTGTGGCCAAGCTCCCACAGGGCATCAATACCATGCTCGGCGCCGGCGGGGCGTATCTTTCGGGCGGCGAGGTCCAGCGCGTGGCACTCGCCCGCGCGATCCTTAAAGACGCGCCTATCGTGGTGCTCGATGAGGCCACGGCGTTTGCCGATCCCGAGAACGAGGCGCTCATCCAACGCGCCTTTAGCAAGCTGGCGGCGGGTCGCACGGTCATTATGATTGCGCACCGACTCTCGACTGTAGTGGGCGCAGACCAAATCGTGGTGCTCAACCAGGGCAGCGTGCAGGAGTCGGGTACCCATGCCGAGTTGCTGTCCCAAGAGGGCCTGTATGCCAAGATGTGGACCGAATACGAACAGGCCGCGAGCTGGAAAATCACTGCAGCGACCGCGGATGCCGCCGTCACGAAGGGAGGCGAGGCCTAAATGTTCGCCTCATTCCAAAAGAAGTATTTCCTATCCGATAAAGGCGTCGCCGGCGTAAAACGTGGCATTTTCTGGACCACGCTCACTAATCTCATTACCATGGCCGGCATGGGCTTTTTATTCCTGGTCATGGCCGGTTTTGTCGAACATCTCGCCATCGGCGCCGACCTGCCGGATGCCCTGCCGATTGTGGGCGGCCTCCTGGTCTTTTTTGTGTTGCTCTTTGCCTCTAACTGGCAGCAGTATTACTACACCTACTGCATCTTTTACGAGGAGTGCGGCAAGCAGCGTATGGAGATCGCCGAGCGCTTGCGCAAACTGCCGCTGTCGTTTTTTGGTCGTCGTGATCTGGCCGATTTAACCGAGACCATCATGGGCGACGTCCAGGCCATGGAGCACGCCTACAGCCACGTGCTGGGAGAGCTTTGGGGTGCCATCATCGCAAGCGCCATTGTGTTCGTGGCGTCGCTGTTCTTTTGCTGGCAGCTGGCGATCGCGGCGTTTTGGAGCGTTCCCGTGGCCTTTGCCGTGCTGTATCTAACACGCGGCCCCATGACTCCGGTGTTCGACCGCGTGCGTGCCGAGAAGGTCAAGGTTACCGAGGCAATTCAAGAGACGCTCGACTGCGTTCGCGAGATCCGCGCCACCAACCAGGAGGCCCATTATCTTGAGGGACTCAACGCCGTGATCGATGCCGAGGAGCGCGAGACCACCAAGGGCGAGCTCGCTAACGGGCTTTTGGTTAACTCCGCCTTTGCCATCCTGCGTCTGGGCATTGCCACCACGCTGGTCACGGGTGCCGCGATGGTCGCCTCCGGGCAGGTCGACTTTTTGGTGATGTTTACCTTCCTGCTTATGGTGAGCCGTATCTATGCACCCTTTGACCAAGCGTTAATGTTAATGTCCGAGCTGTTTGCCGCCGAGTCGTCTGCCAAGCGCATGCATTCCATCATGGAAGAGCCTGTGGCGCGGGGCAGCGAGAAATTTGAGCCCGTGGGCCACGATGTGGTGTTCGATCACGTGGCATTTGGCTATGGTGCGGGCGAGGACGGCCGTGCCGGCGAGAAAGTTCTTACCGATGTGAGCTTTACCGCCAAGGAAGGCGAAGTTACGGCGCTGGTCGGTCCTTCGGGTTCCGGTAAGTCTACGGTGAGCCGCCTGGCCGCGCGCTTTTGGGATGCCACCGAAGGCACGGTCACCGTGGGTGGCGTGGATGTTGCGGGCGTGGATCCCGAGGTGCTGCTGCGCGACTACGCCATTGTGTTCCAGGACGTGCTGCTCTTTGACGACACGGTGATGGGAAACATCCGCCTCGGGCGTCGTGACGCCACCGATGAGGAAGTGCTTGCGGCCGCGCGTGCCGCCAACTGCGACGAGTTCGTGAATCGCATGCCGCAGGGTTACGACACCATGATCGGCGAGAATGGTTCCAAGCTTTCTGGTGGCGAGCGCCAGCGCATCTCTATCGCCCGTGCGCTGCTCAAAGACGCGCCGATCGTGTTGCTGGACGAGGCGACGGCGAGTTTGGATGTGGAGAACGAGACCGTGGTGCAGCAGGCGCTCTCCCGCCTGCTCGCAGGCAAGACGGTAATCGTGATCGCCCACCGTATGCGTACGGTGGAAAATGCCGACAAAATCGTTGTACTCAAGGATGGTGTGGTTGCCGAGCAGGGCACTCCGGCGCAGCTCAAGGCGGCAGGTGGAGAATTCGCCCGCATGGTTACGCTGCAAAAGGAAGCGGCTGACTGGCGGCTGTAGGAATATGACAAAGGGACGGTCCCCTGGTCATATTGAGTTCGCCCCCATAGTTTCCAAAAAGTTAACCTTTGTTGAACTTAATAGTTAGATAAACTAAACTATTTTCCAAAAGTGTGCTCGAGCAAACTTGTTTACTCGGGTGCTGAGGCACCGTGCCGCGTCCAATGCGGCAAAAGGGAGAAGCAACATGAAGAAGTCGACGTTCAATACCCTGCTTGTCGGTGGCGGTTTTCTGCTTGGCACGGCCGGCATCAAGCTGCTTACCAGCGCTCCGGTAAAGAATGCCTGCGTGCAGGGCATTGCGTGCGGCATGCGCATCAAGAACGGCTACCAGGACATGGTCGAGCAGGCCAAGGCCGAGGTCGACGACATGGTTGCCGAGGCTGCCTACATCACCCAGAGCGAGGCCGCTGCGGACAAGGCAGCCGAGTAGCACTCCCAGGCACAAACTATGAGATTCTCGATTATCAGCGAGATCCCCGGCAGGACCCGCCTCCAGTTGGCGGGTCCTGTGCCAGAGAGCGATCTCGATGCGCTTCTAAAGCTCAGCGGCGAAATCGATGGTGTGCGCAAGGTGCGCGTCTACGGCCGCATCGGCCAGATGGCGCTCGAATATGACGAGCAGCGTCGCACGGCCGTGCTGGCCGCCGTCGGTGCGCTCGACGCTCAGGCCATTGCCGACGCAAAGACAGGTTACGTGATGCAGCTTGAGCCACGCAAGCACAAACTCGTTATGGACCTGGCGACACTCGTCGGTGCCCATTACGCACGTCGCTGGTTCTTGCCGACGCCTCTGCGTGCGGTGTTTGTCGTGGCCGGTTACATGGCATTTTTGCGCGCTGCCCTTCATGAGCTGGCACAGCCGCGCCTGACCGTTCCTGTGCTCGACGCTTCGGCCATCGGCATTTCGTTCGTCAAGCGTGATGTCGACACCGCGGGCCAGACAATGTTCTTGCTCAACGTGGGCGAGCTGCTCGAGGACTACACTCGCGCCATGAGCGAAAACGAGCTCATCAACTCGCTGCTCGATGTGCCCGACAAGGCGCAAAAGGTTGTCGGCGACACCGAGGTAAGCGTTGCCGCGACCGAGCTCGAGCCCGGCGACTTGGTGGCCGTGCGCACTGGCATGTCCATTTGCATCGACGGTGTTGTCGAGCAGGGGAGCGCTATGGTCAACCAAGCGACCCTGACCGGCGAGCCACTGGCCGTTGAGCGCAGCGCAGGCGACGACGTGTTCGCCGGAACCGTCGTGGAAGACGGCAGCATCTTGGTGCGCGTGCGCGCCAATACGGCCCAGACCAAGCTCCGCTCGATCGTCTCGCTCGTGCAGGCGGCCGACTCGCTCAAGTCCGAGGGCCAGTCGCATATGGAAGACCTCGCCAACAAGATCGTCCCGTGGAACTTCCTGCTCGCGGGCCTGGTTGCGCTTGCTACCCGCAGCCTCATCAAGACCTCAGCGGCGCTGATGGTCGACTACTCGTGCGCACTCAAGCTCACGGGTTCCGTGGCCGTCATGACCGCTATGAGCGATGCTGCCAAGATGGGCGTCATGGTCAAGGGCGCGAAGTACTTTGAGTCGTTTGCCAAGGCCGACACCATTGTGTTTGATAAGACCGGCACGCTTACCGAGGCTCAGCCGCGCCTGGCTTGCGTGCTCACGACCGACGGCTGGAGCGAGGACGAGGTCCTGCGCCTTTCCGCTTGCTTGGAGGAGCATTTCCCGCATCCGGTGGCGCGTGCCGTAGTCAACGCCGCCCGCGAGCGCGGGCTCGAGCACCGCGAGCGCCATGCCGCCGTCGAGTACATCGTGGCGCACGGCATCGCTTCGTCCATTGAAGAGCGTCGCGCCATCATCGGTTCCGCGCACTTTGTATTTGAGGACGAGGGCGCGCAGCTTGAGTCCGACATCAAGGAGCGCATCGAGTCCCAGATGCAGGGCTTGTCGCCGCTGTACCTGGCGGTCGACGGCACGGTCGTTGGCGTGCTCGGTATCGAGGACCCGCTCAAACCCGGCGTGCGCGAGGCCATCGCCGACCTGCATGCGCTGGGCGTCAAGCATGTCGTTATGCTCACGGGCGATTCCGAGCGCACGGCCGAGCGTATTGCGCGAGAGGCAGGAGTCGACGAGTTTAAGGCCGAGCTGCTGCCCGAGGACAAGTACGCGTATGTTGAGCGCATTAAGGGCGAGGGGCGCCACGTTGCCATGGTGGGCGACGGCGTCAACGATTCGCCGGCACTCGGTTTGGCCGACGTGGGGCTGGCGATGGGTGGCGGAAGTGACATCGCCAAGGAGGTCGCCGATATCATCCTGACCGATACGGATCTGGCCGCGATCGTGCGCCTGCGCCGCATGAGCCAGGGCCTCGTTGATCGTTTGACGAGCTCCTATTCTAAGGTGATGCTCACCAACTCAGCGCTCCTGGCACTGGGCATTACCGGCGCGATTACCCCGCAGGCGTCGTCGCTGCTGCACAATGGCTCGACGATTGCCTACAGCCTGAGCAACGCGAAGGCATATCTGCGCTAGCAGACGTGTTCGTCTACGTTATCTGGCCTGCGCCTGGACGGCATCGATGCCGTCCAGGCGCAGGCCTTTTGCATTTGACCATGTGCTAGCTTCTCTGTATAGTGTTGCTAGCATGGCTAGCAGTTGAAGGGAGCGGGATCGACGTGGGTGCTGTTAGCGGCATGGCGCAGGTGAACGTTCGCGTGGATCGCCAGGTCAAGAACCGTGCCGAGGAGGCGTTGCGGCTTTCGGGCGGGTCACTGCCCGAGCTCATCAAAAAGGTCGTGGCCAAGGTCGCGCAGGGTGGCGGGCAGTGTGAGGAAGTACTGTCTGCCGTTGATGGCCGGCAACAGACCGTCGCGCACGATACTCCGTTTGCCGCGTCGTGGGCAGCGGCAGACCGGCTTTATGCAGATTTGGGCATCGCTATGTCGCCCGTATCCGACGATCGCGGTTGGGACGCAATCTATTCCGAAGCCATGGATGAGCATTATCGCCAAAAGGGGATGATCCAGTGAGTGGGGCGCCTCTCAAGATCATGGTGGACGCCAACGTATGGGTTGATTCGTTTTGCGTCGACCATGCCGAGTCGCTTGCCGCGCGTGCGTTTATTGGGCAGGCGACGGAGACGGGGGCGTTGCTGTTCTTCCCGGTGCATATCGCTAAGGACGTGCTGTACGTTGTCCAACACGAGCTGAAGCGTAGCGTTCTTGCCAGCGGGGGAGCGCTCGACGAGGCGTCTGCCCGTGCAATTGGCGATGCGACGTTGGCGTTTGTTCGGAACATGACCGAAAACGCCACGGCCGTGGGTGCGGATGCGTCGGACCTTTGGCTGGCCGACAAATACTTAGCGCTCCATCGCGATTACGAGGACAACTTGGTGCTCGCCGCGTGCAAGCGCGCGCAGGTCGATTACTTGGTGACCAATGACCGCAAACTGCTCGAACATGCCGATCTTGCAGCAAAGACGCCTCGTCAAATGATGCCGATTCTTGCTTTGGCGGAACGTGGCGGTGCGGCTTTTCGTTAATGCGAACTGTTTGCGGGCCTCTTGGACGACGATGCGCCAAGGGGCCCGCGTCTGCTATTTACAAAAGCGCGGCCTTAATGGCGGGACTTTCTGCGAGCTGCTCGGCTGCCTTTTCGTCGGAGCTGCCGAGCGCGGCCAGGCTGCGGTAGACCCACTCGTTGACCTGGGTGTTCTTGACGCCTGCGGTCTGCATAAGGGCGCCTACCTCGCGGATTGCTGCGAGCAGATCAGCTTTGGGACCCGCGAGCTCGACCTCGATGCCGTGGTAGGCGGCCACGCCGCGGTTCTCACTCACGTGGTCGATAAAGCCCTCGACGGTCTCAAGCTGCTGGGCGAGAGCTGCATCATCGTCAGCGTCCAGCGCGACGAGTGCGTTCGATACCGTGAGGGCGGGATGTCCGCAGGGGACAAAGCCCTCGATGACATCCATAGCTTCGGTAATGGTTGAGCCCAGGCCTGCGAGGGCATTGACGAGTTGCTGCTTGGTATCCATAACGGTCCTTTCGACGGGTCAATGTTGCTTGGCGAAAATATACGTGACGCGATCGGTAACAAAAGTGCGAAGTGCGGCGCACATTGGGGTCTTCACAGCTCGTGCATAGAACAGCTGTCCGCTTTCAGAACGTGGTAAAATAACACTCCACAAGCGGGGCTTGCCCCGCATGTTCCTTGAAAAGTCGACGGTTATCGGGTGTTTGCAGGCCCGATACCATCCAGACTTTCCCGACATTCGGGGGCGACTGGTTTCGACACGATAGCTCTGAGAGAGGAAGCAAGCCGAGGTCTCCTCGCCTCGTTAAACAGGGGTACCGTCAAATTGAATTGACAACAACTCTTCTTTTGAGCCTATGGCTCTCGCTGCTTAATTTATAGCGGCGCGTCAACCCGGTGATTTCCCCGACACCGGCGCGACGTCATGTTAGGGGAATGCTCCCGCGCACGTAATCGGTATGGCGCAGGCTAAGACCGAACCGGTTAGGACGCCGCGAGCGTGTCGCTGCGCGCAAAGCGTCCGAGACTAAACCAGCGACTGAGCTTGGAGATGCCAATCAGGGGGCTTTCGTGGACCGGAGTTCGATTCTCCGCGCCTCCACCAATAGTTACAGGCAGGTAGAGAAGTGTCTCTACCTGCTTTTTTATTACTTACAGATACCGCGGAGAATCGAACTCTATGCAGGGCGCGGGCGTTAGGAAAACGCGTAAGCGTTTTTAGCCCGCGGGCGAGGACGCCGGCAGGCGGCCGAAGCCGGCGCGGATTTGCGAAGCAAATACGCGGATTCTCCGCGCAAAGCCCCAACCCAAAACAGATGTGCTGCCGATGGTATTTCAGCTAGCCATGCCCAGCACCAACGGATTCCCCCACCCGCGGAGAATCGAACTCTATGCAGGGCGCGGGCGTAAAGAAAACGCCTCAGTGACGCAGAGTGGGACGCGCTTTCCCAATGGCAGCCCAGGCGGAAAGCCCATCCCGGAATCCGCGCTCAGACTGGGACGTAGTTTCCGGATGACACATCAAGCGGAAACCGCATCCCGGAATCCGCGCTCAGAACGGGACGCGCTTTCCCAACGGCGGTCCAAACGGAAAGTTCATCCCGGAATCCCGCCTCAAACTGGGACGCACTTTCCGCTTCACCTGCCGCCTCGAAAAACCTGCGCGCTCGCCATCCCAAAACTGGGTAGAAGAAAGCCAAAACGCAATCGCAGGAGGTCAACATGACTGCAGAAGATAAGGCAAAGAACGCCGGCAAGGTCGCGCTCGTCCTGGAGGGCGGTAGTTTTCGCGGGCAGTTTACTGCGGGCGTGCTCGACGTTCTCATGGAGGCCGGCGTCGAGATCCCGGCGGTATATGGCGTATCGGCCGGCGCCCTCAACGGCGTGAACTACAAGTCGCACCAGATCGGCCGTGCCAACCGCATCAACCTGGCTTTCTGCAACGATAGCCGCTTCATGGGCGCCGCATCGTTTGCGTCCACGGGCTCCATTGTGGGTTACGACTTCATCTTCAACGATGTCCAGGACCGCCTGGATCCCTTTGACAGCGAGACGTTCGACGCGAGCCCTATCGAGATGTTCGCCGTCGCGACGGACATGCTCTTTGGAACCGCCACGTATCTCCCGGTCAAAAGCGCCGTGCTTGACCTCGATGCCGTGCGCGCCTCGACGTCGCTGCCGCTGGTGACGCCGCCGGTCGAGATTGACGGGCACAAATACGTCGACGGCGGCGTGGCCGATTCGGTCCCCATCGAGCACGTGCTGGAGGAGGCGGGCTTCGACCATGCGGTCGTCATCGTCACGCAGGACCGTTCGTATGAGAAAAAGCCCTACGAGTTTTTGCCGGCCGCGCGTGCGCGTTATGCCGACTACCCCTATCTGCTCGAGGCTATCGAGACACGCCACGACCGTTACAACATCCAGCGCATGCACCTGTGGAAGTATGAGCGCGAGGGCCGTGCGTTGGTCGTCGCTCCGCAAAAGCCGGTCGAGGTCGGCCATGTCGAGCACGATTCGGCAAAGCTCCTCGACCTGTATATCCAGGGCCGTCAGGAGGCAAAGCGCCTGCTCGCGGAAATACAAGAGTTCGTTGAGCGCTAACGACGGCGAACCCTCAAAAAATGGCAACAGCTAAAGAGATGGAAAATCACGGCTCGTGGATGACATGTGCAGAAACTCTGGTCGGAGCCAAAATACCTGTTGACTCGTACGGCGAGCGGGGTAATATGGACGGGTTACTTGCAGAGCCCCGTGAATCTCTGTAACAACACGTACTGTACATGGAGGAGTCTAAGTGATTTCGAAATCGACTCACTACGCCAAGCAGGGCGAGGTCCAGCGCAACTGGGTTCTCGTCGACGCCGATGGTGCTGTCCTGGGCCGTCTTGCCACCCAGATCGCAATGATCCTGCGCGGTAAGAACAAGCCCCAGTTCACGCCCAACAGCGACTGCGGCGACTTCGTTGTCGTCATCAACGCCGATAAGGTCCAGCTTACCGGTAACAAGGCCGACACGAAGACCTATTATCGCCACAGCGGCTACAACGGCGGCCTCAAGGCTGAGAGCTTCCGCCAGGCTATGGAGAAGCACCCGGAGAAGGTCATCGAGCGCGCCGTTCGCGGCATGCTGCCCAAGACCACCCTCGGCCGTGCCCAGATGACCAAGCTTAAGGTCTACGCTGGTGCCGAGCATCCGCATGCTGCCCAGAACCCCACGAAGATTGAGCTGGAGGCTTAAAGATGGCTGAGAACACCGTTGTCTACCAGGGTACCGGCCGTCGTAAGAACGCCGTCGCCCGCGTCCGTCTCGTCCCCGGCACCGGCAAGGTGACCATCAACAAGCGTGACGCCGAGCAGTATTTCGGCCGTCATCAGCTCGTTGAGAACGCCCTTGCTCCCTTCAAGGTGACCGATACCGCCGGTCAGTTCGACGTTATCGCTCTGTGCGATGGCGGCGGCATCTCCGGTCAGTCCGGCGCTCTGCGCCTGGGCATCGCTCGCGCTCTTCTGAACGCTGGCGACTACCGTGCTGACCTCAAGAAGGCCGGTTTCCTTACGCGCGATGCTCGTGTGGTCGAGCGCAAGAAGTACGGCCTCAAGAAGGCCCGCCGCGCTCCCCAGTTCTCCAAGCGCTAAGGTTTTATCTCCTTACGAGATACAATGTACAAGCGGGGCCTGCCGATTGCTCGGCGGGTCCCGCTTTTCATTTTCGACTAGAGTGGGCGACTGTGTTTTGCCTACTTGGGAAGGAGCGATCCTATGCCCCAGAACATCTTCGGTACCGACGGCGTCCGTGGCGTCGCCAACGCCGACCTCTCGTGTGACCTCGCGTTTCGCCTGGGTCGCGCGGCGACCAAGTTCCTTGGTCCGGACATTTGCATCGGTCGCGACACGCGTCTTTCGGGCACTATGCTCGAGAGTGCTCTGACCGCCGGCATTATGGCCGAGGGCGGCCGCCCGCATTGCTGCGGCGTTATCCCTACGCCGGCCGTGGCGCTGCTCACTGTCCAAAATGAGCTCGACGGCGGCATCGTCATCTCTGCTTCGCACAATCCTCCGGAGTTCAACGGCATCAAGTTCTTTAGCCGCAAGGGCATGAAGCTTCCCGATGCGGTCGAGGAAGAGATCAGCGCCTGGGTCATGTCCGAGGAAGCTATGGCTGCCGACACACTGCCGACCGGTGCCGGCGTGGGCCACATCATCAAGATGAAGGACGCTCGCAAGGCGTACGTCGACCACGCCATCGATACGCTTGATGGCCTGAGGCTCGACGGCCTGGTCGTTGCCGTCGACTGCGGCCATGGTGCTTCTTGCCAGACTACGCCCGCCGCGCTGCAGCGCCTGGGTGCCACGGTCCATGCCATCAACACCGATTACTGCGGCACTGACATTAACGTTGAGTGCGGCTCCACTCACCTTGAGCCCCTGCGCGAGCTCGTGCTGCGCACCCACGCCGATATCGGCCTGGCCCACGATGGCGACGCCGATCGCGTGCTGTTCGTGGACAGCGAGGGCAACGAGATCGATGGCGACTACATCCTGGCCATCTGCGGCTCCGACCTGGCCGCTCGCGGCAAGCTCGCCAACTCCGAGATCGTTTCGACCGTTATGTGCAACCTGGGCTTCTCCATCGCTATGAAGGAGCAGGGCTTCGAGATGGTTCAGACCGCCGTGGGCGACCGCTATGTTCTTGAGCGCATGCTCGCGGACGGCGCCGTCATCGGCGGCGAACAGTCCGGCCACATCATCTTCCTGGAGCACAACACCACCGGTGACGGCTTGGTGACGGCTCTGCAGCTGCTGGCCGTGCTCAAGCGCACCGGTCGTACCCTCACCGATCTTGCCGGCATCATGAAGAAGTACCCGCAGGTACTCGTCAACGTGCATTCCGACAACAAGGCTGGTCTGGACGATTGCCAGCCCATCTGGGATGCCGTCGCTACTGCCGAGAAGGAGCTTGACGGCCGCGGCCGCATTCTGGTGCGCCCGAGCGGTACCGAGCCGCTGGTCCGCGTGATGGCTGAGGCCGAAACGCACGAGCTGACCCAGCGCGTTGTCGACGACATCGTCGAGGTTGTCAAGCGCGAACTTCCCTAATGGTCAAAAACGGGTGCCAAGTGGTAAACTGTTAAGGTTATTTTGGTTGATCGGTATGTCCGAGGGGGAGCATGTTCACTAAAGTCCTAAGGTCTTTTGGTATGCGTGGTCGAGTCCTTACGTTGGATGCTCCCATCTCGGGTGACGTCATTCCGCTCTCCGAGGTAAACGATCAGACGTTTGCTACCGGCCTTTTGGGCCAGGGCGTGGCGATTCAGCCCACCGGAACGCGCGTGATCGCGCCGGCTGATGCCAAGGTCGAGGCTATTTTTCCCACGGGACACGCCGTTGCGCTTAACACGGTCGATGGCTTGGACGTGCTTATCCACGTTGGTTTGGACACTGTTCAGCTCGAGGGCAAGCACTTTACCGTACATGCGCAAGTGGGTGACATCGTCCATAAGGGCGATGTACTCATTGAGTTCGATCGCGAGGCAATTGCTGCCGAGGGCTACGATGTGACGGTTCCCATCTTGGTATGCAACTCCGTTGAGTTCTCGAGCATTAAGGGCTCCGTTGGCGTGCATGTCGAAGAGATGGACCAGCTCATCGTTGCTCGCGAGCGCTAGCAAGTGCACGTGGCCATTAGCCTACAATTCAAACACGTTTACGGAGGGCGCCCTTGAAAGAGGACGCCCTCCGTGGCAAGATGGGATTTGTCCGAAGCAAAAAGGCTTTGGGTCACCGTGGACGGGCAGGGGCCTCGACGCGGTTAGACACGAGACACATACATTACGCGACCTCGCCCTGGTGGCCGCACACGTTGGTTGCGGCCGACGCGGGCCGCGGGCAAGTGCTTGTAAGGGAGCCTTGCCTCTCTTGTACGAGAAAGGACGCGTAATGAAGATCATTAAAGCTAAAGACTACGAAGATATGAGCCGCAAGGCCGCCAATATTATCTCGGCGCAGGTTATCCTCAAGCCCGACTGCGTGTTGGGTCTTGCCACCGGCTCCACCCCGATCGGTGCCTACAAGCAGCTCGCTGCTTGGTACGAGAAGGGCGACGTCGACTTTGCCGAGGTCAGCACCTACAACCTGGACGAGTATCGCGGCCTTTCGCACGACGATCCCCAGAGCTATCACTACTTCATGCGTGAGAACTTCTTCGATCACATCAACATTGACCTGAACAACACGCATGTGCCCGACGGTTCCAACCCCGACGCCGCCGCTGCCTGCTCTGAGTACGACAAGATCGTCGCCGCCGCCGGTTACCCGGATCTGCAGCTGCTCGGCATTGGCAACAACGGCCACATCGGCTTCAACGAGCCCGATGACCACTTCTCCAAGGGCACGCACTGCGTCGACCTCACCGAGAGCACCATTCAGGCCAACAGCCGCCTGTTCGACAGCATCGACGACGTTCCCCGTCAGGCCTACACCATGGGCACCCAGACCATCATGTATGCCCGCATGATCCTGGTCGTCGCCAACGGCGAGGCCAAGGCTCAGGCCGTGCATGACATGTGCTATGGTCCGGTTACGCCCGCGTGCCCGGCTTCGATCCTGCAGCTGCACACCAACTGCGTTGTCGTTGCCGACGAGGCCGCCCTTTCGCTCTGCGAGTAGCGCGAATCCTGCACCTCGACATAGCCTTGCCTAAGGCCTCCGCTTTGCGGGGGCCTTTTTGCTATCCCTTTCCGCCCACTTGACCAAAATCTTGCCGCAAGCTTGACGAATGCCGGATGCCCAACAGTTTGATTCATTCCATACCAGATTCTATGCAAAAATGCCACTAAAAGGTCGTAGACGGTAGCGGGTGCTAGGCGAGTTGAATGACATGGCTGAACCTTGTTCATTTGCGTTACACTGCCGCTTAGATGGGACAAGCTGACAAGCTCATTTACCTGCTTAAAGACCGATTAGTCGGGGGATTAATAACAATCGGCCCTCGCTGTACAAAAACTTGCCGCTTGCGTACCAAAAGACAACCTAGAACACAAGGTCGCTCTATTCATAGCGCGGCTTGTATGGTCTTGCGGTTACAGTGTCCATACGGTCGAGTTGAGGAGTGGGCATGGTAAACGATTTGGGCAGTATGGACGATCTCGAGCTGATGCCGCTGGGCGGTGGCTATATGGTGCGACGCGAACGCTTGATGAATGAGCTTCTCGCCAAGGGCCGAAAGGCCGGCATCGTGGTTCTCTACGCGCCTGATGGCTTTGGGAAAACCTCGGTGCTGCTGCAGTACACCCATGAGGTTAAATGCGACCCGACGCGAGGCCCCGTGCGGATTATCGAGGCCGATCGCGCCATTGGGCGCGAGGTGTTTATGCAGCTCGAGGTGGTTACCGAAGAACTCAAAGACAAACCGCACTCCCTTATCGCGATTGATAATGTGCCAAACCTCGATCAGCACGATACCGAAGACCTCATCGACAGGATTCGCGGCCTGCGCGCTATGGGGATAGGGGTCTTTATCTCCTGCCGTCCTTCAAATCGTCAGCTGATTCATGGGCTGGGCGATTCGGTTAAGATCAATGCGCAGATGCTCAAGGTGCATGCCTATGAGTATTCGGCGTGGGCATCGGCGTTTTCGATCAGCACATCGCTCGACTTTTATCAGCTCACGCAGGGCGTGCCCGAGCTCGTTTCGGCATTGCAGACGGGTCTGTATGGCCAAGGCGACGTAGCCGGTCTGCTCGAAAACGAGATTGTCAACGTATATGGCGCGGCACTTGTCGATCTGGCTTCGCTCGACAATAATGCGCTGTTTTGCGTGGCATGTCTCATGGTTTTGATGGGCGAGGGCAATATCGCAGAACTCGAGGCTTGTGGGATGAGGTTGTCGATGGTCGACCAGTCCTACTTTGTACGCGACTACCCGATCTTTGGCTTGGACCCCGCCGAGCGGAGTTTTACGTGTCTGGGCACGGAGGATAACGGACGCTTGCGTTTGCGTAAGTTGGTGGCCGAGGTTCGCCCCGAACTTGTTCCGAGGGCGGCCCGGATTTTGCTTAAGGCGGGCCGATGCGATGCGGCGATGGGCCTGGCGGACGCCTTTTTGGACCGTGAAGCGGTCCTTGAACTTGCTGGGCAGTATGGGGTCGATCTGGCTCTGACGGGGCACGGGGCCGATATCTGCCGAGCAGCGCTGGGCACGATCGATGCCGAGGATCCGGCTCTAGAGCCAACGCCTGCCGAGGCGCTTGGCGTGTATCTGGCAGCGGTCAGCGTGTCCAATACAAAGCTCGCTCGCTATATGGCATCGGTCATCGAGCGCGGGGGCGAACGGGCGGCCTGCGAAATAGACCCTGTTTCATGGAGGGTGGCCCAGACACTGACGGCTGTTTGCTATGGGGACAACGGGCTTGGGCTTCCTACGAACCTGGCCGTGCCAGAAATCGAGACATCCCATACCGCGCTCGATATGTTGTCTGCGCATATCGAGGTCAAGCGCTGCCTGACCGAGCGGGGAGATGACGGCGGCGTTCTACAGCAGCTCAAAACGAGCAAGGCCTACGACTGCGAGCTCGACATCGCGGGGATTGTTATACGGGCCGACAGCATGCTGGTGGAGCTTTTTGACGGGTCGTTTGCGGGAACCGACGAGCGCGACGACGAGATGACGGTGGTGCGGGAGGCGCTCGACGTACGTGGGCTCAAGGCGATGGCTATCTGGGTGCGCATGGTGTTGGCGGCACGGCGGCTCCTTTCCGGCTTGCCGGTAACCGACGACGCGGCATTCAACGAGCTCGATCGTTTTGCCGTGCGCATGCGCGACAACCAGATTCAGCTGTTTGGCCTGTTGCTAGAAGGCTGGCAGTCGCTGGCAGAGGGACGGCCGGTTAATGCAAAGTTCCGTGCGGTCCAAGTGCTCAAACTTGCCGAGGAGTCGATTGCGTACATGCGCGATAACGCATTGCTGTTGGAGCGCGCGGCGTATCTGCGTAACACTTCGATGGTTTCGGTGCGCGAGGAAGCGGAGCTACTCGATATAAGCCAGACGCAGGTTGGTGGAGCGGAGGCCTGGATGGTGGCGCTGCATTTGGCTTGTGCGGGCCGAGACAGCGATCTTGCGGCCTGGATGTCCATGAATCGCGCGGGGATTCTAGAGCCATCGTATCGGCTCTTTGCGCGCCTTGCCATGCATTGTCTGGGCGAGCCGGCGACCAGGATTCGCAAGAAGCTTCCCGTGCGCGAGCTGTCGCGGTACTCGCTGCGCGACGATTTGGAAGGGGAAGGCGAGCGCCTGTTCCAGGCCGGTGAGGTTGAAGCCGTTGATACCATCGACCATATCGAGATTCGCATGTTTGGGGCGTTTCGCGCCGAGCGCGACGGGTTTCCCATCACGGACAAGATGTGGCGCCGCAAGAAAGCGGCAACGCTCGCCGAACGGCTTGCGCTGGGCATGGATGCGCTGGTCGACCGCGAGACACTGGCCATGGAACTGTGGCCCCATGCTGAGTTCAATAGCGCCCGCAACAACTTGTACTCGACGATATCACGCCTGCGCTCGGCCTTGGGGCCGACGCCGGACGGCAAATCGTGCGTGCTCATCCAAAATGAATGCATTGGGCTCAACAGTGACTACGTCAAGACCGATGTACGGCTGTTTGACCAGATAAGCCGCGAGGTTTTGGGAAATCGCACGGGTGCGCGCGGGCCCCATTTAGTTGAGCTGTGCCTTAAGATTGAGCAGCTTTATGCCGGACCGCTGTATGTTCCCAATGGCTGTAATCCCACCTACTTTTTGCGTATGCGACGCATTATGCAGTCAAAGTTCATCGATTGCATGATTAAGGGAGCAAATGCCGCTCTAGAAGAAAACGATTTGCAGTCGGCGATTTGGCTGGCGGAGTCGGGGCTTCGACAGGAAACGGCGCGTGAGGATATGGTGCGCTGCGCCATGCGTGTCTACAGTGCGGCGGGGCGGCGGCGCGATATCGTCGAGCTATACAGTGGACATATGCACCATCTGAGGGAGCAGGTCAATGGCGTGCCCGAGCCCGAGACGCGGCGTCTATACGAGCGCTTGGTGGAGGGGCGGCTCAATCGCGTGTTGGTCGAGCGATAAAAAAACGGGCGCCCGAAGTACTTGGGCACCCGTAAGCTTGCTATGTGTTGGCTCGCCGGATCATTGGCTCTTAGACGAGCTTGATCTTCTCGATATCCTTGCGCGAGGACTCGCGATACAGCGAGAACTTGCGGCCGATGACCTGGACGACCTCGGCGTGGCAGCGCTTGGCGAGCTCTTCGGCGGCTTCGCGGGCGGAAAGACTGGAGCCATCGAGCACGGAGCACTTAACGAGCTCGTGCTTCTCCAGATAGGCGACCGTCTGCTCGACGGTGCCCTCATTAATATCGGACTTGCCGATGATGATGGCGGGGTTGAGGTGATGGGCCATGCTGCGAAGCTGCTTGACCTGGGCTCCTGTCAGTGCCATGGGTTCTCGCTTTCTATGTATGGGGCGCCCCGCGACGGGGCCTTAATCTACGTGAGCTGTCCCACGATAACGCAGGAACGGCGCGGTGTGGAGCGCGTTTGCCCAGTTCAAAAAGAATGCGGATGCCGAGGTGATGGGCGGTGCGGGCTGCGAACAGGCTATGAGCTGGGCGCAGAGACCGGCTCCCATGCAATAAACGCCCAGCGAACCTTACGGATATGGTCGAGCATATAGCGCCCCTGCGGCACGCCCTTGGAGCCCGGCTCACCGGCATGGGGATTCTCGATCATGTGCTGGGCGATGTAGTCGCGCAGACGGTCGACCTTATCCTCGTTGCCATGCTCAAGCATGCGGGAAAAGTCCGCCACGCCTGCCTCAAGGCTATCGAAGGTATCGCGACGCGGCGATTCAAAGTACGTGACCTGCGGCAGGGCACCCATCTGAATGAGGATGTTGAAGGCGTACACAAAGCCATTGCTGCAGGTAACCGAGGCGCCAATAGCGTTCATCAAGTGCAGATCATAGCGCGGGCTGGAGTTAGCGACCATCGTGACAGCACAACGCCGACGAGCCGTACGGTCGAGCTTGGCAAGCGCACCTTTTAGATCGGTCGTCGTAACCGACCGACTGGCAAAGGCAACATCCACCGCTTTCGCGACCGGTCCAACTAGGTCCCAATCATCATCCCAGGCAAGCTCAAGCGGCGTAATGTGGCCTTCAAGCCCGTAATACTCAATACCAGCATCAAGGGTGCCCAGCATAGCAGGAGAGAAATCAGCCGCAATCACAGGATGCCCGGCTTGCGCAAGCGGAATAGCAATCGACCCAGCCCCACACCCCATATCAAGCACCGACTCACCAGGCTGGAGCGCCAACAGCTTCATAAAATCCCGGGCATACGGAGCAGTCTCAAGCGGCCGAAAATGCCGGGCTCTTTTGTCCCACTCAAAAGAGTCATCAGCCCGATGCCGAGTAGCCTGCAGGCGCATCCATTCATCATTCCAATCCACGGAAAGCAGCTCAGAACGAACCAAATCATCAGCCACGGGCCATCCCCCTTACAACAAAAAGCGGCCCCTCCCAAAAAGAAGAGCCGCAACCAGCATATATCAGAAAGAACCGTTCCAACGCCAAACCACCGCATCAGCCAGGGTGGGCAGAAGCGAAGCGACTGCCAAAGGGACAGAACCCAACCGAGGTCCCGTTGTGCGGGAGCCCCGCTGCCCGGCGGCAGGCATATAAGGTCGATCGCGAGTTCCGCACGAGCCGGGAAGTTTGGCAAAAGGCTATACACATCCCCGTCCAAAGATGCACAGAAACGCTTCAGGGCAAAAATCGGTGACATCGTTAAAGGACATAAAATGTGTAAGCAGGAATCGCTGATACGAATGCTTAATCCTGTAATCACA
>DBGEDL010000014.1:0-2228 GCA_048375035.1 Collinsella sp. | reverse complement strand
CATTGGAACACGCGGCGCAGGCAGGTAAGATTGAAGGGCCTGACGCCGGAGGAGTTCCGGAACCAGGCCCTTGCGGCGTAGTCGCTATTTATTCAGTCCAAGTTTCGGGGCGCAGTTCACAGGCACCTTTGTGGTGGTTTTTATGTTGATGGGTTAACAAATGGGATATCTGGGTATGGAGGACTCCTCGGTACGGCTAAGATGTTTACCCGTTAGCATCATGCAAGCGAAAGGCGGTCGTCTCACATGCAGCAGAACGACGAGACACGTTTTGAGGACTTTGTCGGACTGATTAGCGGCCTCTACAAGGAGATCCAGCGCATCAAGACGTCCGAGGGCGCAAGGCTGGGCCTCAAGGGCTCCGACGTCATGTGCCTGTACTATCTGGAGCGCAGCAAGGACGGCCTGACCGGTGCCGACCTCGCCCGCATGGCCGGCGTGACCCGCGCTGCCGTTTCGCGTACGCTGGCTCACCTGGAGGAGGGCGGCTACGTCGAGGTCGACGACTCGGGCGATGCTGCCGTCAAGTACCGTGCCCCGGTTCGCCTGACCACGCTGGGCGGCGAGAGCATGAATGAAGCCGATCGCATCATTCGCGAAGTGCTCGATACCACCGGAAAGACCATGGGCGTGGAGCAGCGCGAGCAGATGTACGCATCGCTGCGCACGATTCTCAACACCCTGCGCGAGCTGTAGGGCCGCCAAGGCATTTGCTTCCAATTAACAACTGCATAGTCCTGTTTGAGCGCGTATACCGTGCCGGGGCCTTGCTGTCAAAATTCCCTGCGCGGGACCTGCGCAAGAAAGGATTCGCTATGTCCGTCCGCATTATTACCGATTCCGCAAGCGATATGTCGCCGGCCGAGCACCCAGCACTGGCCGTTTTGCCGCTGTCCGTCACCTTTGGCACCGATGTGTACATGGATGGCATCGACATCGATCACCAGCGCTTTTACGAGATGCTCGTGGAGCGCGATGAGCTGCCCAAGACCGGCCAGGTCAACCCGTACGCGTTTTCGCAGGCCATCGCCGAGGTTCGTGAAGCCGGCGATGAGGCTGTGATTATTACCGTGGGCGCTAAGCTATCAGGCACCAATCAGAGTGCCCGTATCGCACTTGCCGAGGCGCCAGGTGGCGACGTGTTCGTGGTAGACAGCAACAACGTCACCCTGGGCGAGCGCGTCCTGGTCGAGTATGCGCTGCGCTTGGTGGACGAGGGCCGCAGTGCATCTCAGATCGCGGCGGCTGTCGAGGCCGTGCGCGACCGTGTGGTGGTTATCGGCCTGCTCGAGACGCTGGAGTACCTGGTGCGTGGCGGTCGTCTGTCTGCTGCGGCCGGCGCCGTGGGCACGCTGCTCAACGTAAAGCCTGTGGTGGCTGTCGAGGACGGTCTGATCGTGCAGCTGGGCAAGGCGCGCGGTTCCAAGAACGGCCGCAACCTGCTGAACCAAAAGGTCGAAAAGGCGGGCGGCATCGACTTTTCCATGCCGCTGGCGCTCGGCTATACGGGTCTTTCGGATGCGGTGCTCAAGAAGTATATCGAGGACAGCGCTGCACTGTGGGCTGGCCACACCGAGGGCGAGTTGCCCGTTCACACCATCGGCGCCACCATCGGTACCCACGTTGGCCCCGGCGCCGTAGCAGTAGCCTTCTTCCAGCCCGCCAACTAACCGACCTGCCATAAACCACCACAAAGGGGACAGGCCCTTTGTGGTGGTTTATGCTTTTCTGAGTGGAAGGGAGCGAGCAATGGCGTCTGAGGGCTTTTTTGAACGGGTGTACGAGGTGGTCGAGCAGATCCCCGAGGGGATGGTCGCCACGTATGGTCAGGTAGCGCTGCTTGCCGGTCGTCCGCGGAGCGCGCGGTACGTGGGCTACGCGCTGCACAGCAATCCGCGCCCCGGCGAGATTCCCTGCCATCGCGTGGTGTTTGCCGACGGCCGTATCTGTGCGGGCTTTGCCTTTGGTGGCCCCGATGCTCAGCGCGAGCTCTTAATGGGGGAGGGCGTGACGTTTGCCGATCCCATGCATGTTGATCTGGCCGCCTGTCGTTGGCCTGCCGGACTCTAGCGGCTCTGCCGTGGCCGAAACCACCACAAAGGTGCCTGTGAACTGCGCCCCGAAACTTGGACTGAATAAATAGCGACTACGCCGCAAGGGCCTGGTTCCGGAACTCCTCCGGCGTCAGGCCCTTCAATCTTACCTGCCTGCGCCGCGTGTTCCAATGG
>DBGEDL010000013.1:0-9021 GCA_048375035.1 Collinsella sp. | reverse complement strand
CGACGCCGTCCCGTACGCGGCCTAGCGGGCGGCGGGATCAACCGAAGGGGAAGCGGGGGCGCCGGGCGCCCGGATGCGTCATGCCGAAATGGCGCGAAGCACGCGGTTGACAAAACTATAGAGACACGTCCCAAAAAGACTACCCAGGTGGCTGGCCATTAGGGGTGAATGTGGCGTGCCTTTCAGCGCGCTAAAGATGGGTCGAGACGCTATCGCTGCTCGATTTCACTGGGTTCACCATTATTTCAAGCGTGTGTAAATACTCATCTTGATTGTCAGATATGTATTCGCTTACATACCAGAATTCTAAAAGAGGCCCTGCGGCAATGAGATGATTCTGGTCCATGAATTCATTCATTTCCCTCCATATTGTCGGCGTTATTTCTGCAGGTCCGGTGGTTGTCCTGCAAAGATAGTCGCCTTCTGGGAAAATCTCGCATCCTTTATTGTCGATTGATCCGAGTGAAAGCAGCGTCTTCTCTGCTACCAGGCAACCGTCGGCGCTTCTGCGCGATGGGTCAAGGATGAAGCATGGAACCGTGTGTATCGAATCGATTTCCATCCCGAGTTCTTTCATGCGCTTAATGGTGGCGTAGGGAATTATGTCGCCGCTTAGCTCATCCTCGCTTACGATGACATATCCTCGGGGTCCCTTATGAACCACCCTCGACTGTTTTTCCTCGCGTGCTCTTAACGACATGGATATGTTCTGCATGCAATGCTCGATCTTTCGGCGCCGTTGCGATAGTTTTGCTATGGCTGCGTCGATGCTATCAAGTTCGTTGCTGAACAGTTCAAAGCTCGTTTCGAGTGAATGGTTATCTAGGAAAGATCTGATTTCGCTAAGCGTGTAGTTCATATTGAGCATTGACATGATGATGTTGAGTCTGCCGAAATCGTCCTTCCTGTATTCACGGTGGGCATTCGCCCCGCGCTTTGGGGCAACTAAACCAATTGCCTCGTAATAGCGAAGAGTGTCTGCGCTTACGCCGTAGAGGCCGGCCGTCTGCTTGATATTAAGGGAAAACTCGCGTTCCATGTCACACCTTCCGACTGCCCTAGGGCCACTCAAAACCTTGGAGCTATTCTAATGTTTGTTACTCCGTCATTGTCGGGCAAGCGGTCGTTTTGACGAGGTGAACGGTCTTAAGCGCTTGGTATCCAGCTGGTATTCCATCGAAACACGTCGTTGACCTTTGACTTTCTCCAAATTCTAAGATGGTTTCAAGCCAGCTAGCTTAAATCATATCGATCTAGCATCTTAATTGTGAGGAAGGACAAGCAATGAAGGTCAAGACTAGGACGGGTATAGTTTCGGGCAAGACGCTCGAAAACGGGGTTGAAGCTTTTTTGGGCATTCCCTATGCAAAGCAGCCGGTAGGTGATCTTCGTTGGCGTGCCCCTGAGCGCCTTGATGATTCCGATGAGGAAATTGAATGCGTGGAATTCGGGCATTCTGCCAGGCAATTTATCGATGAAGTTGAACTCGCTTCGCTTCATGAGCAAGGGGAGGATTGCCTGAGCCTTAACGTGTGGGTCAGGGGACACGCACGCAAGAACCTTCCTGTCATGGTATATATCCATGGTGGTGCCTACTTCTCAGGTGGATCTGCCGACCCGCTATATAACGGCTCCAATTTTGCGGCAGCGAAGGATGTCGTTATTGTTTCGATTAACTACCGTCTGAACTTGTTTGGGTCGCTGCTGCTCGATTGCCTGCCGGGCGGAGAGGACTACAAAGACGCCGGCTACCTTGCCATTCTTGATCAAATCCGTGCGCTCGAGTGGGTGCATGAGAATATTTCGGCCTTCGGCGGTGACCCCAATTGTGTCACGCTTTTCGGTGAGTCGGCAGGCTCTTCCAGCCAGGCTCTTCTTTCTATATTGCCAGAGGCAAATAAGTATTTCCAACGTGCGATTTTGGAGTCCGGCCCTATCCAGCTTTATAAGACCCGCGAGCGCGGCGAGTACTTTGCTCGGGAGTTCGCCGAAATCATGGGATGCAAAACCGCCCAAGAGCTCTTAGCGAAGTCGGCAGACGAGCTCATTGAGGGCATGCAGGTGTGGTGCGATCGTCATACCTACGAAGTGTCGCTAATTTTCTCGCCGGTTTGCGACGGGTCTTTTCTTCCCAAGAAGCCGATGAAGGCCTGGGCGGAGGGCGCAGCCAAGGATATCGATATCATGATTGGATGTACCGAGGACGAGTTTACTTATTTCCATTTCTATTTCGATGACCTTCCCGGATTCTGGCACGGCCAATTCCCGATTCATTTTGATGATCAGATTGATATCGATTACTGGGAGCAAGCATATCGAAAGGCATGGCCTGAGCGCGATTTTGCCGAGAATTACACCAATTTTATGAACTCAACCGGTTTCTTTGTCGGCACCGACCTTATGGCTGAAGAGCAGTCGGCGTTTAAGCCCGTGTACAACTATTTGTTCCGTTATAAATCTCGTGTCGAGGGAATGGGTTCTTGCCACGCAATCGAGGTGCCGTTCGTTTTCAAGAATCTTGATACCGCGAGTGGTCTGATGTTTACGGGTGACAATCCTCCAGCGCATCTCGCGGATGAAATGAACGATGCGTGGTTCAGCTTTGCGAAGACGGGCAAACCGTTTGTTGAGGGCAAGGCACCATGGGACCCCTATACCGCTGAGAACCACATTCATATGGTAATTGACGAAAACGAGTGGAAGCCGGTGCATTCGCTGCATGCCAAAGAAGATTCGGTGTTCCGTCCTATGTACGAGGTGCTACTCAACGATTAGTGAAAGAAGCCGCAATGGAGTGGGCTAATTAGCCCCATTGAATTCAGCTTGAACTATCCCTGCGTAAGGAGAAAGAAATGGCTCAAGAAGAAAAGCTATCGGGTTATCGGTGGATGATCTTATTCGTAGTTTGTCTCATTTGCTTCATGGCAAACTTCATGCAATATCAGGTTTCAGCATGGGGTGTCGTCGTGATGACGACTCTCGGCATCGATGCCGGTGGGCTTACCAATCTCATGTTGATGCCGATGCTCACCGCTGTGTTTTTGTCGATTCCTGCAGGATCTCTTGCTGATCGCTACGGCGTTAAGCTTATCGTGTCAATTGGCATGGTGCTTTCTGCTGTAGGCGGCTTTCTGCGTTATTTCATGATTAATGACTTTACCGTGCAGATCGTTTCGATGTTTATGATCGGCTTTGGCATTGCGGCGCTCAATGCCAATCTGGCAAAGGTGCTGGGTTCCTGGTTTAAACAGCAGACCTCCCTTGCCGTGGGAGTTTTCTATGCTGCTTCATGTGTGTCCATCGTGATAGCCCAGGCATTCAGCACTTATTTTCCTACGCTTGACGTGTCTTATCTGGTCGCTGCTATTGCCGAAGCTGTAACTGCTGCGCTGTGGATCTTCTTTATGAGGAACGTCCCGGAGGGCGAGCCCATGCCCGAGCCCGAGCCGGTTATGAAGTACATTAAGATTGCCGCTAAGTCGCGCGGCGTTTGGTGCATTGCCTTGGCTTATGGTCTTACCCTCGCTTCAACCACGGCATATTGCGCAATTCTGCCGTCTGCGCTTGAGCTCGTTCGCGGCGTTGATACTGCCACCGCTGGATCTATGGCAGCAATTATTACAGTTGGTAGCTTCTTTGCTTGTTTTGCGGGACCGGCTGCCGTCCTCAAGCTCGGTAAGAATAAACCGTTTCTCATTGTAACCACGGTGATTGCCGCCGTTGTAATGGTTGCAAACTGGTTTTTGCCGCTTGGCACTGTCATGTGGGTTGCTCTCGTCCTCAATGGTTTTATGACCGCTCTTTCTGGCCCCATTATTCAGGCAATGACTCCTGATCTTCCTGAGATTGGCGCGAAATATGCCGGTAGCGCTGGTGGAATAATCGGTACTGTCGGCCTTCTCTGCTCCTATTTTGTTCCCGTTATTGTTTCGTCTATTTCTGGTGACAATTGGACGTTGAACTTTACGATCGAATCGATTCTTTTCCTTGCGAGCGTTTTGCCTATTGCGATGTTGCCCGAGACTGGTGCGGCGGCAAAAGCCGAGATGCCTGAGACTTCTGAATTATAATTAATCGGTGTTTTGCCTGGTCGCGACCTCCAGTTGATATGGGGGTCGCGACCATTTTTAATGTGAGGTTGGTGCAATGGATGGTGAAGCGTGCGAAGTTGCGCACAAAGTTGAGCAAAAGCGGGCTTCGAGTGGTTACCGCTGGTTAATATTGCTGTTGACGTGTGGTCTCTGTTTTTTGGGCAACTTCATGCAGTATCAGGTCGCTGCCTATGCTACGGTCATCATGCCTCAGATGAATATCGACCCTGTCGGATTCTCATCTCTCTTTCTGGCGCCAATGCTTGCGGCCGTTTTCTTTAGTCTCCCGTTCGGATCACTTGGAGATAGGCTTGGGCCCAAAGTAGTGATACTTGGCGGGTTCTGTGTTTCTTTGGTTGGCGGCGCTATCAGAATTTTCACCCTATCGAACTATCCTGCTCAACTTGTCTCGATGTTTTGCATCGGCGTGGGGATGGCGGCATTGACTGCCAATAATGCAAAGACGCTTGGACTTTGGTTTGCAGATAAGACGGATGTTGCGATGGGCATTTACTATGCGGCGACTTGCTTTGGCATTGCGGCGGCGCAAGCGTCATCGGCGTTTATGTCTTCCGTGCTAATGGGCTATACAGTTGCAGAAGCGTTGTTGGTCGTTCTGACTATCTTCTGGGGTTTATTTGGTAAGAACGTACAGCATGACTCACTTATTCCTGATGGCGTTGAGCACGACCAAGCCCTTCTGACTGCTTTTCGTTCGCGTAACGTTTGGCTTTGCGCGATTTGCGCCGCTTTCTCACTTGCCGCCACGACCGCCTTTTCCGGCGTGCTACCTCAGGCTCTTGAGCTTGTGCGAGGCACCGATGCTTCGACGGCCGGCGAAATGGCGGCGCTGACAACCGCTGCTGGGATTATCGGCTGCTTGATTGCTCCGATACTTTACGGTAAATGCCGCCTTGCGCGACCGTATCTTGTGATTGTCGGGCTTCTTGGCTCTATTTCAATTGCAGTTGCGTGGTTTGCCTCGGGCTTGAAGTCCATGGGGGTATTGCTTGCAGTGTGCGGCATCGTTACGAGCATGATGGGTCCAGTTGTTCAAGCTCTGCCAGTTTCATTTGCAGAAATCGGCACTCGTTATGCGGGCAGCGCTGGCGGCATTATGGCCGAAGTTAGCCTTTTGGGTTCTTATATGCTTTCTATTGGGATTGCGGCTATTTCCGGTTCAGATTACGACAAACAAATGATGCTTATTGCTCTGCTTTACGGTCTATCTGTCCTTCCGGTATTGATCATTCCTGAGGTCAAGGCTTCTAAATAGATGCGAGCGTATGGATGGAGCTCTCTGGCCATTGCGATTGCAGAGGAATAGAATTCGCTCAATTGGGATCTTTGAAGTGGGCTAAACTGTCTTGGTGTTTCACTGAACAACACGACTTTTTGCGTTGTCACTAGAAAGGAACCAGCATGTGTGATTGCATCTTCTGCAAAATTGCCAACCACGAGATCCCCTCGACTGTCGTCTATGAGGACGATCAGGTCATCGCGTTCGATGACCTCAATCCCCAGGCGCCCGTCCACACGCTCGTGATCCCCAAGAAGCACTACGGCGACATCGCCGACAACGTGCCGGCTGAGACCATGGGCGCCATGGCCCACGCCATCCAGGAGGTTGCCAAGGCCAAGGGCCTGGAGGACGGCTTCCGCGTCATCTCCAACAAGGGCGTCAACGCCGGCCAGACTGTCATGCACTTCCACATGCACGTCCTCGGCGGCAAGAACCTGGGCGAGAACCTCATCTGAGGACGCCTGCGCCGTGCAATGAAACGGAAGCTGCGGCATCGATAACTTATATATCAACGCAATAAACCCGAGCGCGAGGGCGTTTGGGTTTATTATTGAAGCGTATGTAACCTGGCGGCGCCACACCGCCTGTTAGTAGGGAGACACATGAACGTTCTGGTCGTCAACGCAGGATCTTCGACCCTTAAGTATCAGGTCATCGATACCAAGTCCCACAAGGTGTCCGCAAAGGGCTCCTGCGAGCGCGTCTGCTTTACCGGCGGCACCTTCACCCACGCTGCCAACGGCTCCAAGAAGGTGACCGAGAACATCGAGTTCCCCGACCACAAGGTCGCCATCGAGGTCGTCCTGAAGGACCTCGAGGCTAACGGCGTCAAGATCGAGGGCATCGGCCACCGCATCGTTCAGGGCGGTTGGTACTTTGGCGATTCCTCCCTCGTCGACGAGGACGTTCTTGCCAAGATCCGCGAGGTTGCCCCGCTCGCCCCGCTGCACAACAACCCCGAGGCCAACGTTATTGAGTACTGCCTGGAGCAGTATCCCGACCTGCCCAACGTCACGGTCTACGACACCGCTTTCCACTTCAACATGCCCGAGGTCGCCAAGACCTACGCCCTGCCCAAGGACGTCTGCGACAAGCTGCACATCCGTAAGTACGGCGCCCATGGCACCAGCTACCGCTACATCTCCAAGAAGGTTGCCGAGATGACCAACGGCGAGGCCCGCAAGGTTGTCGTGTGCCACATTGGCTCCGGCGCTTCCCTGTGCGCTATCGAGGACGGCAAGTGCATGGACACCACCATGGGCCTTACCCCGCTCGACGGCGTTATGATGGGCACCCGCTGCGGTTCTATCGACCCGGCTACCGTGTGCTACCTGCAGCGCGAGGGCGGCTACACCTTCGACGAGGTCGACGAGATGATGAACAAGAAGTCCGGCCTCATGGCCGTGACCGGCGGAAAGACCAACGACTGCCGTAACGTCGAGGAGCTTGCTGCTGCTGGCGATCCCGAGGCTCAGCTCGCCTTCGATATGTTCGTCTACAAGATTGCCGCCAAGGCCGCCGAGATGGCCACCTCCATGTGCGGCATGGACACGCTCGTCTTTACCGCCGGCATCGGCGAGCACGCTCCGGCCGTCCGCGCCGGTGTGGCCGACCGTCTGGTCTTTATGGGTGTCAAGATGGACCATGCCCGCAACGCCCTGCGTGGCGACGGCGCTTGGTGCCTGTCCGCCAAGGATTCCAAGGTCAAGATCTTCGTCATCCCCACGGACGAGGAGTTCATGATCGCTTCCGACGTCGAGCGCATCGTCAACGGCAAGTAATTGATGCAAGGGGAGGGGACTGGATGGCCTTGTGCCGTTCAGCCCCCTTTTATGCGCTTTGAGCGAAGAGTTTAATAGATAATTATTGAACTCTGATAACTTCTTATTAAGGATACGGCCGCCTTATAGGTTTGCCGACCGTACTGTAATCACGAAGGAGTCTCATGAACGTACTTGTTGTCAACGCCGGCAGCTCGAGCCTTAAATATCAGCTTTTGGACACCGATACCCGCGAGGTTTTCGCCAAAGGTAACTGCGAGCGTATCGGCTCGGAGATGGGCATCTTTGGCCATTCCGAGAACGGTGGCGCCAAGCAGACCGAGGAGATTCCCTTCCCTGATCATCGCTCTGCCATCGCGCGCGTGCTCGAGGAGCTCGAGAAGACCGATTTTACGATCGACGGCATCGGCCACCGTATCGTTCAGGGCGGCTGGTACTTCGATGATTCCGCGGTCGTCGACGATGAGGTCATGGCCAAGATCCTTGAGGTGGCGCCGCTCGCCCCGCTGCACAACTACGGCGAAGCTGCGGCGATTGAGTACTGCCGCGAGAAGTATCCGGAGCTGCCCAATGTGGCCGTCTTCGACACGTCGTTCCATATGACGATGCCCGAGGTCGCCTACACCTATGCACTGCCCAAGGACGTGTGCGACAAGTATCACGTGCGCAAGTACGGCGCCCACGGCACGAGCCACCGTTACGAGTGGATGATGGCCAAGGAGATCCTGGGCACGCGCTGCCACCGTCTGCTTTCGTGCCACCTGGGCAACGGCGCCTCGCTCGCCGCTATTGAGGACGGCGTGTGCCGCGATACCACGATGGGCCTCACGCCGCTCGACGGCCTGATGATGGGCACCCGTTGCGGTTCCATCGACCCGGCCACCGTGTGCTACCTGCAGCGCGAGGGCGGCTACAGCTACCAGGAAGTCGACGACATGATGAACAAGCAGTCCGGTCTGCTTGCCATCTCGGGTATCTCCAACGACGCCCGCGACATCCGCACGCGCGCCTCCGAGGGTGACGAGCGCTGCCTGCTCGCCTTCGACATGTTCGCCTACAAGGCCATGCAGCAGGCCGGTTCCATGATTGCCTCCATGGCGGGCGTGGACACCATTACCTTTACTGCCGGCATCGGCGAGAACGACTGGTCGATCCGCAAGGCTTTCTGCGACTGCTTTGAGTGGCTGGGCGTGCGCATCGACAACAATAAGAACCGCGAGGCCGTGGGCAACGGCCCGCAGGTCATCAGCGCTGCCGGCTCCGCCGTCACGGTCATGGTCATCCCCACCGACGAGGAATACATGATCGCCCACGACGTCGAGCGTCTGACCGGTAGCAACTAGCGCATTCGTCTGCAATTGAGAGAAAGGCCTCCAGAGCAACGAGCTCCGGAGGCCTTATTTGATGGACGAGACGAGCGGGGCGGAAACTCCATCCCACAATCAGCCTCCAAACCGGGACACATTTTCCGGAAGGCCAGAAATCGGAACGCAGTCTATCTTATGGCTCCAAAGTGGTCATTACCTGCAACGCATACGCTCTCAGCAACGTCGCCCATCCATCCAAATTCTCAGCCCCAGCTCGTAGCCAAGCCGCCGTCCACCCCAGATTCCCTGAATGCCACGTGATAGTAGAAGGCCGCACAGGTTAACCCCTGAAAACATTCCGCAGACCAGAAACGCCCCCGTTCGTAGCTCCGAAGGAGCAGACCCGCACTGTCACCAACCCCTTCGCCATGCAGGAGCTGGCCGACGCATTGAAAGGCGTGGATATCCCCATTCTGGTAAAAACCCCGTCAATCCCGACCTGGAACTGTGGGTCGGCGCGATCGAACGGCTCTACAACC
>DBGEDL010000012.1:0-8695 GCA_048375035.1 Collinsella sp. | reverse complement strand
ATTGCAAAACACCCCCAAGCATATGTTCGAAAACACAATATGTTGTGTTTACAGCAACGGCGGGGTGCCACCTGTGGCATCCCGCCGTTCAACCTCAACCTTCAAGTTGACCTTGAGGCGATTTTTGCGTCCCTTTACATGCCGTTCACATCGCCCCCAAACTCCCCCACCCAAGGCACGTGCGGCCCACCACCGCGATGCCAAGTGGCGAAAAATGGGACGGGCCCCAGATTGCCCATGCGCGCGCAAAAGCACGCCGCGACAATCTGGGGCCCGTCCCATTTAATATTTATAAATATGCAGGTCAGCAAGGTGCTAGCGATGCGCCAGCGGGTGCGCCGCCAGATAGACCTCGGTCAGTTGCGTACGATCGACATGCGTGTAGACCTGCGTGGTCGATATATCGGCATGTCCCAAGATCTCCTGTAGCACACGGAGGTCTGCGCCGCCCGCAAGCATATGGGTGGCAAAGGAGTGACGCAGCGTATGGGGATGGAGTCCCACCAGCCCCACCTGGCGCCCGTAGCGCTCACAGATGGCATGGACGCCCTGGCGCGACAGACGGCGGCCGTTCTTATTTAAAAAGACCGCCGAGGTCTCGGTTCCGCGGGCATGGGCCGCCAAGCGAGAGCGCCCCTCAGTTACATAGAGCGTCAGAGCTCGCGCTGCGCTTCCCACCAGCGGGGACAGGCGTTCCTTTGAGCCCTTACCGCGAACGAGTACAAAGCCATCGTCGATATGGATATCGCCCACATCGAGCCCCACCAACTCGCTCACACGCAAACCGCATCCGTAGAGCACTTCCAAGATGGCATGGTCGCGCAAGCCCATCTCGCCCTCGGGGAAGTCTTGATCGAGCAGCGCCGAGACATCCTCCACCGATAGATACTCCGGCAAACGCTCGGCCTTTTTAGGCAGGCGCAACGCCGCCGTTGGATTTTGGGCCACAGCCCCATCGCGCACCAAAAAGGCATGCAGGCCCTTCACGGCCGCAAGCGCACGCTCCACCGAGGCATCGGAATAGCCCCCATCGCGACGGTCGGCGACAAAGCCCTCCACGACCTGACGAGTCACCTCTTCAAAAGACACAATACCCGCCCGCTCCAGATAGGCGCAGTACGTCGTCAGGTCACGACGATAGGCCGCAATCGTGTTGCGCGCCAAACCCCGCTCGACCGCGAGGTAATCGAGATACTCCCCCGCCGCCACGGCGAGCGACGAGGGAGTAGCTTCGGTATGTTCTTTATTCGCCGGCACCCTTAGTCCGTAGCGAGGTTCATGGGCGTCACCTGCAGACGGTCGACACCCTCGTGCTGGCCGATCGAAGCGCGCACGAACTCGCGGAACAGCGGCTGCGGGTTGGTCGGGCGGCTCTTGAACTCGGGATGAGCCTGGGTTGCCACATACCACGGATGCACGTCGCGCGGCAGCTCGACCATCTCGACCAGGCGCTCGTCGGGCGACAGACCCGAGATAACCAAGCCGGCGTCCTCGAGCTGGTCACGGAAAGCGTTGTTGAACTCAAAGCGGTGACGGTGACGCTCGTAGACGAGTTCCTCGCCATATGCCTCGCGAGCAAGGGTATCGGCGGCGAGCTTGCACGGATAGGCGCCCAGGCGCATGGTGCCGCCCTTCTCGGTCACGTCCTCCTGCGAGCTCATCAGATCGATGACGCTATACGGACCGTCCGGATCAAACTCGGAGGAGCTGGCACCGGCAAGGCCAACGACATTGCGGGCGAACTCGCACACGGCGACCTGCATACCCAGGCAAATGCCCAGATACGGAATCTTGTGCTCACGGGCAAACTCGGCCGCGAGAATCTTGCCCTCCAGGGCGCGCTTGCCAAAGCCGCCGGGGACCAGGATGCCCGAGGCGTCGCCCAGAACCTCGGAGACATTCTGCTCGTCAAGGCTCTCGCCGTCGACCAGCTGGACGTCCACATGGCGATCGTAGAAGACGCCCGCATGGTGCAGGGCCTCGATAACCGACAGGTACGCATCAGGCAGCTGCGTGTACTTACCCACGACGGCGATCTTCACCTTGTCGGCGTGATGGTTGGCGTGATTCTGTTTGCGCAGGAACTCGTTCCACTCGCTCATGTCGCGCTCACGCGGATCCAGACCCAGGCGCTCGCAAATGCGCAGGTCAAAGTCCTGCTCGGCAAGCAGCTGCGGAACATCGTAAATGCTCGCGCAGTCCTCGTTGGTAAAGACGCAATCGGTGTCGACGTCGCAGAAGCTTGCGATCTTTCCGCGGATAGCGTCATCGATATGGTGGTCGGAGCGCAGCACGATGATATCGGGCTGGATGCCAAAGCTGCGGAGCTCCTTGACGGAATGCTGCGTGGGCTTGGTCTTGACCTCGTGGGCGGCGGCGATATAGGGAACGAGCGACACGTGAATGTAGCAGACGTTCTCGGGGCCGGCCTCCTTGCGGTACTGGCGGATGGCCTCGACAAACGGCTGCGACTCGATGTCGCCGATCGTGCCGCCCAGCTCGGTGATGACTACATCGGAGCCGGTCTGCTCCTCGATGCGGCGGAACTTGTCCTTAATGGCATTGGTGACGTGGGGAATCACCTGCACGGTACCGCCCAGAAAGTCGCCGCGACGCTCGCGGGCGATTAGGCTTTTGTAGATGGCACCGGTCGTAAAGTTGGAATCGCGGGTCAGGTTCTCATCAATAAAGCGCTCGTAATGACCCAGGTCCAGGTCGGACTCGTAACCATCCTCGGTAACGAAGACCTCACCATGCTGGAAGGGGCTCATGGTACCGGGGTCGACGTTCAGATACGGGTCGGCCTTCTGCATCGTTACTTTGTAGCCACGCGACTTGAGCAGACGGCCCAGCGAGGCCGCGGTGATACCCTTGCCCAGGGACGAAACCACGCCACCGGTTACGAACACATGCTTGGTCATATTGAGTTACCTGCGCTTCCCGTAGAAGTTGTTTATCCACATCTTACGGGTCTTCATTGTAATACTCGCGCCGCGGACCGTTCGCAATTTTTCTCGCGTGCGATTGCATTTCTCAATCTTGAAACAAAACGCCGCCCGGTTTCCCAGGCGGCGTCGCTATGGCAAGGGTTACATGCTGCTATCGATCAGCAACCTCGTCCTCAAGCATTTCTTGAACGAGCATGCCGGTACGGACGCCCTCAAGATACCACTCGCCACGTTCGGTGAGGCAAATGCCATTTGCAAGCTGACCGCCGTCGTCGCTATAACGCGAGACGACATCAATCATGCCTTCGGAATCCAAGCGATCGATTGCGGCGCGGGCACGATACGGCGAAACCCCCACGCGCTCGGCAAGCGTTTTGCGCGAGAAACCATACGGCCCGCCATTGTCTTCGGTTTGCTGGTCGATCTCCATCAACACCAGCACCTCGACACGCTTCATATCGTTGACACTCGCACGACCCTTGCCCGCCATAGCAGCCTCCTCAAACCGAGCACGAGCATCTAACGCGCCGTGCGCGACCGACACACCTCACGATGGCAGGTAATATCCATCATGCGGCATCCCGCTAAGGATGAAACAGTTACGGTTATTGTATACCGCTCAAATTGTTTCTAGGCAGGTAAACGGCTATTTTTCTCCGAAATAGGCGCTTTATTGATCAAAAAGCCGTACCGGGCGCTAACCCGATACGGCCAAAATGCAATGCAATTACCGCGGTGCTTCAAACTTAGCGATGGAAGAAACCGCGGCGCTCAAACTTGGGCTCGCAGCACACGTTGATACCCAGTTTGCGCAGTACCGTCTCGTCCGTCGGCGAGATAATCACGCTAAAGAAGGCATCGCAACCGCGCAGCTGCTCCAGGCCCGAAAGGACGCGAGCGGCCGTCTCACTCGTGGCCGAGGTGATCGACAGCGCCATAAGCGTCTCGTCGGTGTGGAGGCGTGGGTTTTTGCTGCCCAGGAAATGCGTCTTGAGCTTGCTGATGGGCTCGATCGCCTCATCGCTGATAACCTCGAGCTCAAGGTCGACGCCCGAGACGTGCTTGAGGGCGTTCATAATGAGCGAACTTGCGGCGCCCAGGCGCGTGGAGGTCTTACCGGTCACCACGGAGCCGTCTGGCATGACCATGGCACCCACGGGACCACCCGTCAGCTGCTCCCTGGTGAGGGCCGCCGAGCGCGCCGGTGAGTAGTTCTTATCGATGCCGGCTTTCTTCATAATGATCTTGAGACGGTCGACTTGCTCATCGCCCACGCCGGTACGGCGCACATTTTCGACCGCGGTAAAGTAGCGGCGGACGATCTCCATCTTGGAAGCGTCGCGGCAGGCATCGTCATCGGTGATGGCAAAGCCGACCATATTGACGCCCATGTCCGTAGGACTCTGGTAGGGGCTCTTGCCCAGGATCTTTTCCATCAGGGCACGGACCACCGGGAAGGCCTCGACGTCGCGGTTGTAGTTGACCGTGGTCTTGTTATAGGCCTCAAGGTGGAAGGAGTCGATGATATTGGCATCGTCGAGGTCCGCCGTGGCCGCCTCGTAGGCGATGTTGACCGGATGCGTCAGAGGAAGATTCCAGACCGGGAAGGTCTCGAACTTGGCATAGCCGGCGGCCGTGCCATGCTTGTGCTCGTGATAGAGCTGAGACAGGCAGGTGGCAAGCTTGCCCGAGCCAGGACCGGGGGCAGTGACCACGACGAGCGGTCGGGTGGTCTCGACAAACTCATTCTTGCCGTAGCCATCGTCGGACACGATCAGATCGACATCGTGCGGATACCCCTCGATGGGATAGTGCAGCTTGGCGGGAATACCGAGCGCGTTCAGGCGGTTGCGGAACACATCGGCAGCAGGCTGGCCGGCGTACTGAGTGATGACCACAGCCGCGACGGCAAAGCCGTTGCCGCGGAACAGGTCAACCAGGCGCAGCACATCCTCGTCATAGGTAATGCCGAGGTCACCACGAGCCTTGTTTTTCTCGATGTGGTTTGCGTTGATCGCGATGATAACCTCGACATCGTCGGCGATGCTCTTGAGCATGCGGAACTTGCTGTCCGGTTCAAAACCCGGCAGCACGCGGCTCGCATGATAGTCATCGAACAGCTTACCGCCAAACTCCAAATAGAGCTTGCCACCAAACTGCGAGATGCGCTCCTTAATGTGAGCAGCCTGCAGCTCGATATACTTCGCGTTGTCGAAACCCTGGCGCATATATGGCTCCCGTCCCGTTTCCATTTAATGTTCTAGGCGATTATAACGGAGCAGACCCTCCCCAACGCCCAAGCAATCAACTGGCACCAACCAAACACGCCATCGATAAGTTGCGGTGAAATAGTTCCCGTTTAACCCCTCAAGACGGCCAAACAGGAACTATTCCACCGCAACTTCCCCTTTTTGGTTCAAACAAACCTGGCCTTTGTATCAATAATGGAAACGTCGCAGGTTGAGCATAAGCCAGCGAAAGCCCGCCAGAGTAGGCAAAGCGCCCTCTGCACCAACAATGGAAAGCGCCGCAGGCAGAGGACGGACAGCGAGCGCCGTCCAGAACGTACAAGTTGGCATGAAAAAGGCGAGGCATAGACCTTTTGGTCATGGCTTGCCTTTTGAATGACAAATTGTCGTCCTGGGCGGCGCGCAGCGTCGACTGGTTGCGCGGTTCGTAGAACCGCGCAACATAAGTGCGCCCCCTCCCGCGCACGGAACGGAAGGGGGCTAAAGGTAGGAGTCTACCGGTGGGTTTACCCCGCCGGACAGACGATGACCAGGTGATCCTCTACAGGATCGTCAAGGTTTCCGTGGGGTACCCGTTGGGTACTTAGATCAACACGCAGGCGACGGTCAGGATGATGGCGCAGACGACGGAGAGCGCGACGATGAGCTTAAGGGCAAACTTGAGCCAGGTCGTCCACTCGATCTTGGCCAGGGCGAGACCGCCCATGATGGCGCCGGAGGTCGGGGTGAATAGGTTCACGACACCGATGGCGGCGGAGAAGATCATGACCATGACCTCAGGCGAGAAGCCGAGCTTAACAGCCAGCGGTCCCATGATGGGCATGGAGACGGTGGCCATACCGGAGGTCGAGGGGATCAGGAAGGACAGGCCGAAGTAGACCAGGAAGCTCATGGGAGCGAAGATCACGCCGGACAGGCCAGCCAGGGCATTGGCGGCAGCGTCGAGGACGAAGACATCGAGGCCGGTGTTAGCCATGAGGACGGAGATACCACGGGCGAGGGCGATGACGAGAACAACGGACATCATGTCGGCAGCGCCGGTGATGAAGGTGTTAACGATCTGCTTCTCGGACAGGCCACCGATGATACCGATCAGGACGGCCATGAGGAAGAACCAGGTGGAAGCCTCGTCGAAGTACCACTGGCCAATGGGCAGGCCGGTGATCAGGGCAGACCAGCCCTGGACGACGGCGTTACCGTCGGCGTCGTAGACAGCGCCAGCGTCGAAGAAGTTGGCGACGCCCTCGTTGAGGTCGGCCAGCGGAATGAAGCCGACGATCATGACGACGAAGGTGAAGGCGAAGGCGATCAGAACACCCTTCTGACGACCGGTGAGCTTGACCTCCTTGTGGACCTCGGAAGCAGCCTTGCCGTGAGCCTCTTCGGCGTCCTTGAGCTCCTGCATCGACAGGATGGTGGAACCCTTGTCAGCCTTGACCTTCTTGGCATAGTTCATCACGAAGAAGATGGACATAGCGGTAGTGACAATCCACAGGACGGCACCGAGGCCGATGATGATGGACTGGTTGACCTCAATGCCAACGCCGGTCAGAGCGTCGACGGCAGCGCCGACGGCGAACGGGTTAACCGTGGAGCCCAGGCAGCCGCAGCCAGCGCCGAGCAGGACGGTAGCGGCACCGACCATGGGGTCGAAGCCAGCAGCCATCATGGTAGCGGCGAGCAGGGCGTAGAAGGGAACGGTCTCCTCGCACATACCATAGGTGGTACCACCGAGGGAGAAGATGAGCATAAGGACAGGAATGAGCATAATCTCGTTGCCCTTAAGCTTCTGCACCAGAACGGCGATGCCGTTGTCCAGGGCGCCGGTCTCGGTCATCATACCGAGGAAGCCGCCCAGGATCATAACGAAGAGGCAGACGGGCAGAGCGTCAGCGAAGCCCTTAATCGGGGCGGTGCAGAAATCGCTCAGACGGGCGGCAGTAACCGCGCCGCCGGACGTGCCGGAGACGATAACGGTAATCACTGCGACAATTGCCAGCAGAGCAAGAAGAATGGTGAACGATGAAGGCATACCGCGCTTTTTCTTAGCGGTCTCAGTCATAGTTCTCATCCCCCCTTCATAAATCATTTACTGATCTCGCCAGAAGCGGCTCTTCCGTGCCGTGCCTGCCGCTTGATGCGAGATTATTACCAGATAAAACCGCTCGGGGTGTGCAGCAATACACCCCGAGCGAGATGCTAGATGCTCTTACTTGAGCGTGGCGTACATGACAGCCTTGATGGTGTGCATGCGGTTCTCGGCCTCGTCGAAGACCTTGGAAGCGGGGCTCTCGAAGACCTCGTCGGTGACCTCCTGCTCGGTGATGCCGAACTGCTCGCACTTCTCGGCGCCAATGGTGGTGTTGGTGTCGTGGAAGCTGGGCAGGCAGTGCAGGAAGATGGCACCCGGGTTGGCCATAGCCATGACCTCGGAGGTGACACGATACGGGGTGAGCTGAGCGATGCGCTCGGCCCAGACCTCGTCGGGCTCGCCCATGGAGACCCACACGTCGGTGTAGATAACGTCGGCACCGGTGACGCCGTCCTTGACGTCGGTGGTCAGCTTGATGGTGCAGCCGTTAGCCTCGGCGATGGGCTTGCAGGCCTCGATGACGTCGTCAGCGGGCATGCACTCCTCGGGGCCGCAGGCCACGAAGTTCATGCCGAGCTTGGAGCAGACGACCATGAGGGAGCGAGCGACATTGTTCTTGCAGTCGCCCATGAAGACGAGGGTCTTGCCCTTGATGTCGTAGTTGAAGTTCTCCTGGACGGTCAGGATGTCGGCGAGCATCTGGGTGGGGTGCCACTCGGTGGTCAGGCCGTTCCACACGGGCACGCCGGACTTAGCAGCGAGCTCCTCGACGTCGTCCTGGGCAAAGCCACGGAACTCGATGCCGTCATACATGCGGCCGAGAACGCGGGCAGTGTCCTCGATGGACTCCTTCTTGCCCATCTGCGACGAACCCGGATCGAGGTAGGTGACGCCCATGCCCAGATCCATGCCGCCGACCTCGAAGGCGCAGCGGGTACGAGTAGAGGTCTTCTGGAAGAGCAGAACGATGTTCTTGCCCTCGAGATAGCGGTGCGGAACGCCAGCGCGCTTCATATCCTTGAAGTTCTTGGAGAGCTTGAGCAGGTACTCGATCTCCTCGGTGGTGAGGTCGAGAAGCTTGAGGAAGCTACGGCCGGAAAGGTTAACACCCATGGTTTGATTCCTTTCGAAGAAATGAATTACGTAAGTATTAGTGGTGCCCGTTTAACGGGCGAAGCCGGTGCGGTTGTAGGGGGACCGCACCGGAAACGGAAAGACCTAGAGGTCCTCGCGCCAGAAGGGCATGCTCATGCAGCGCGGGCCGCCGCGGCCGCGGGAGAGCTCGGCGGAGGGCACGACGAGAAGGGCATCAAGCAAAACACCATTTTGCGCAGGAAGGTACGCAGTGTAGATATTGTGCCGACGCTGTGCGCCTTAGCAGACATTCGGCCAGCGAGCAATGTGGA
>DBGEDL010000011.1:0-3004 GCA_048375035.1 Collinsella sp. | reverse complement strand
GCAGTGGAAGCGCACCCGCTACATCACCTCGGCCGACTTCTTCCACGGCACCCTCGAGCTCGTGGAGCCCGGCGTCCCGGTCTTCCTGTTCATGGGCGAGGACGAGAACCGCAAGCTCGACGAGCGCGTCCGCGCCTTCCTGACCCGCGGCGTGACCGGCGACACCAACATCAACATCATCGACACCGCCGAGTTCGCGATCCCCGGCCTTGACGATGAGTTCCGCGTCATCGTCTCCCCGTGGATTCTGACGGTGCTCGTGACCGACCGCCTGGCTCGCTACTACGAGACGGTCACCAAGCACAACCTCAAGTATCGTCGCTACTATCACCAGTTCGACTACTAAAGAAAACGGGTGCGGGAACGTGCCGGGCTATTGAGAGGAACACAGAATGAGACAGTACATCATCGCCAGCCATGCGCACTTCGCCACCGGCATCAAGGAGAGCGTCGAGCTGCTCTCGGGCGCTCGCGACAACGTCCACGATCTTTCGATGTTCGTCGATGGCCGCATGGACGTGGCCGAGGAGGCCCAAAAACTGCTGGCAGGCATGTCTGCCGACGATGATGTCGTTGTCTGCACCGACCTCTTTGGCGGCAGCGTCAACAACGAGTTCACCAAGATCGTCCAGACGCGTCCCCGCACGTACCTCGTTACCAACATGAACCTTCCTCTGCTCATCCAGCTGCTGTTCTCTGACGAGTCGGCGCCGGTTGAGGAGACGATTCGCGCCATCGTCGCTGCGGACGATACGCGCGTGAAGTTTGTCAACGATCTTTTGGTCGATGACGACGAGGAAGAAGAGTTCTAATCCGCAGCACCTACTGACACGCCGTAAGACGGCACAAGACCTTTGGGGGTCACATTATGATTCAGCTACTTCGCGTTGACCATCGCCTGCTTCATGGCCAGGTCGCAGTTTCCTGGGTTCAGGGCCTTGGCTCCAACTGCATCTTCTGCGTGGGCGATAAGGTCGCTAACGACCCGGTGTGGAAGACGACGCTCAAGATGGGCAAGCCTGCCGGCTGCAAGCTCGTCATCAAAGATATGGAGCATGCAATCGAAGCTATCAACTCGGGCGTGACCGACAAGTACAAGATGATCATCTGTGTCGCCACTATTGCTGAGGCAAAGCAGCTTGTTGAGGGCTGCCCGCAGATCAAGTCGGTCAACCTGGGCAACACCAAGCCCAAGGACGAGAAGCGTCCCGATGCTCGTCAGGTCTCTCATCAGATCTTCCTGACCGCGGCCGAGGAAGCCGATGTGCGCGAGATGCTGGATCGTGGCGTTGAGGTCGAGATTCGACCCCTGGCCGATGACCCCAAGGTTGACTGCGCCAGCGTGCTCTAGGCGTTCAATTTCGAAGAGTCTGAGCTCTTCGTAGTGTCCTATTAGGAAAGGGGGATATATGCTTACCCAAGCAATCCTCATCGGACTTATCGCCGCATTTGGTAAGTTCGACTTCCAGCTCGGTACGCTCTATGCGTTCCGCCCCATCGTCCTGTGCCCGCTCGTGGGCCTGGTGCTGGGGGACCTGCAGTCCGGCCTCGCGATCGGTGCGAGTCTGGAGCTGCTGTTCATGGGCTCGATCTCCATCGGCGCCTACGTGCCGCCTGATGAGACGATCGGCGGCGTGCTCGCCTGCGCCTTCGCTATCCAGCTGGGCCAGAGCACCGAGGCAGCCGTCGCGCTTTCCATGCCCATCGCCACGCTGTGCCTTGCCATCAAGAACATCCTTAACGTCGCCCTGCCGATCCTGGTTGACCGCGCTGATGTCTTCTCCGGCCAGGGCAACCTTAAGGGTGTCTATGCGATGCACTTCCTGATCGGTTTGACCGGTATCATCATGGCGTTCCTGCTGTGCTCCCTGTCGTTCTATCTGGGTGCTGACGCCATCCAGGGCGTGCTCGACTTTATCCCCGACTTTGTCCTTGCTGGCTTTGGCGTTGCCGCCAACATCCTGCCTGCCATGGGCTTCGCCATGCTCGGCCGCCTGGTGCTCACCAAGCAGCTCGTGCCCTTCTACTTCCTGGGCTTCCTGCTGTGCTCCTACGCCAACGTGCCCGTCCTGGGCGTCGCCCTGATCGCCATCATCATCGGCATCGACAAGTTCGACCTGCTCGGCCTGGGCGGAGCCCAGCCCCAGCTCTCCGCGGAAGGGGATGAGGACGATGACTTCTAGTCCCGAGAACAAGATCACGCGCTCCGACCTCGTCAAGAGCGCCGTCAACGTCGGCGCCCTGGGCATGGAGTTCTCCTGGACCTACTACAAGCAGATGAACATCGCCTTCTGCCTGATGGTCGCCAACATGCTCAAGAAGATCTACGCCGGCCGCCCCGACGACTACGCCGAGGCCCTGCACCGCCACTGCGCGTTCTTCAACATCACCGTCCAGTTCGCCCCGTTCGTCGGCGGCATCGCGATGGCCATGGAGGAGAAGGTCGCCCGCGGCGAGATCGAGCCCGAGAGCGTCAACGACGTCAAGGCCGCCCTCATGGGCCCGCTGTCCGGCATCGGCGACTCCATCTTCCTGTCGACGCTGCGCGTGGTCGCCGCCGCGGTGGGCATCAGCCTGTGCCAGGCCGGCAACCCCTTCGGCCCCATCGCCTTCCTGCTCATCTACAACGTCCCCGGCTTCGCGCTGCGCATCTGGGGCGCCGTCAAGGGCTACGAGCTGGGCGTGGGCTTCCTGGACGAGGCCCAGAGGACCGGCCTCATGCAGAAGATCATGACCTGCGTGGGCATCGTGGGCGTCATGGTCGTGGGCGCCATGTGCAAGGACATGTTCTGGGCCAGCATCCCGGTGGCCATCGGCTCGGGCGAGGACGCCCAGACCCTCCAGGACATCCTGGACGGCATCATGCCCGGCATGCTCGGCATGATCGCCTTCTGGCTGTACTACTGGCTGCTGTCCAAGAAGATCAACCCCATGGTGCTGATCGTGGCCACCATGGTCGTGGGCGTCATCGGCGCGTTCTTCGGCGTGCTGGCGTAAGGGCCCG
>DBGEDL010000010.1:0-51569 GCA_048375035.1 Collinsella sp. | reverse complement strand
CCAGTTTCGTGGAAGTGGAGCCGGGGAGGTACGCCTATGGCTACCATTATCATGAAGTGAATGAAGAGGTATTTTACATCATTAGGGGCCATGCCGTTGTGCGTACGCCTGAGGGTATTGAGATTAGTTTGCCTCCGGAGTCGTAAGCATAATGAGTCAGTTCGATGACCGGAAGTTTTGCAACACCATAATTACTGGCTTCGGAATCGCTAAGCTGACGTGCTCTATAGCTTTCCCTAACAGATTGGATAGACTTGGACAAGTCGTCCATGATTCTGCTAAATGCCTGAAAATCTAACTGGTTATTCGGAACGCGCGACTTTGAAATGAAGAACGTATCAGCGCCTATGAAGCTGCCTTCAAGTTCGTAGGTCAATTCAAGACGCTGAATTTCATCGCGACTTTGACATCCAAATTGTTGGAGCATCATTACGGAAATTGGACGACCTGATGTGAGGCCGCCGAAATGTTTGGTGATGGCATCCGGATCAACGCCATCGCAGTGGCTTGCAAAGTCAAAGTCTAAAAGTGAATTGAGCTCGCTAACGCGTTTCGGTGCAACAAACGATCCCTTACCTTGGATTCGATAGATACTTCCACGACGCTCCAGCTCACTCATGGCAAGTCGGACGGTTGTTCTGCTTACGGCGTATTCGTCGCAGAGTTCCATTTCTGTTGGAAGTTTATCGTCTGCTTGATATTCATCGACGATCTGCTTGAGCAGCGCGTCGGTGAGCTGTAAATAGAGTGGCCGTTTTTCGTGTGTATCGAGCATTAGAGCCTCAGTTTGCATGTTGGTTATACCTGATGGTTGCCTCAGTCGGGATGTAACGTGGGCAAGGTAACCTTAACGTATCACAGAGCGGCTCAGCATGACGATCTGATGCCTGTATCCACGAAGGGCTTGTCCGAGCGTGAAGATATTCTGGGGCAGGCAAATACCGTTCATGGAGTCCCCGATATGTTGGAGGTCAGCGCCGGCTGCTTTTGCTGCAAGGCCTATTTTCTTAATGGTCTCGCTGTCGCAGGAGTCTTGACTCGTCCCGTTCGCCGCCATGACGAGAACCTTCTCTTCAATTGACTTGCCTACGTTGTGGGATCGTACAAAGTCTACGATGGCGCGCAGGTCTGCTTCTTGGAAGCAAGGGACGGTGTAGGGGGCTGGTACGAGAAGGATATCGACGCCGAGGTCAACAAACTTGCGCGCAATTTCGAGCGTCATGACAGGTTCCGCAACGCCTGCTCCATGCATTTTTCCGGCTATGATCAGGCCATTGAAATGCTCTTTGGAGAGTTTGATCGAATGGGCGATTGCATCGTTGGAGACGCCAGTTCCAGGGTTGCCTGTGAGGCAAATAAAATCAAATCCGAGTTCGTTTGCCTTTTCTAAGGTCTTTGGAGAGACGCGACGACCCATGGGGATTTCCGTACGGGATTCAGACATCTCTGCCTCGTTATCAACTGGCTCCAGATTGACGCCAATGGGCCTTCCGCATGCTCGCTTCACCCAAGTGACCGGGTTTTCATTGAGATCATCTGGAATACCGGCAATAACTGGATCGAACACATCGAGCGCGTTAAACAGAAGCAGGTCGGCACCTGCGGCACGTTCGATTTCTGCATTAGTAACGCCGCCGAGAAATTGGGAAGAGGGTACGTTTTCCGCCATGATGGTACGTCCCTCGGAAGCCAGAATTGCCTGCTTTAGATCCATGGGTGACGTGGCGGCAAAATCGGATGCGGACATGTTCAGTAATCGTTTGGGCATTGTTACTTCCTTTGACTAGAACGACAGGCTTGTGACATTGTCTCTAATATTGTTACAACAATATATTCAATATGTTATATCTAATCGGTGAACGGTTGCAAGCTTATTGTACTGCTCGGAAAAAATAGCCTTTAGCTGGGAAAACCTTATATTAATCAACTACCGTTCACCGAATAAGTATTTGAATTCTTGACATATCGACAAAGCGGAAAAAGAATTGGTTATGACAAATCGTGCAAATGATATTACATTTCGCACAAGAACGTATTCACTTACATAAGTGGATACAAACGGGGACGACGACGGTTGAGTCCGGATAAATCGTTACGTGCCCGGGAATCATGAAAGGATGTGTTATGGACGCTATCGTCAAATTCCTTGAAAAACACCAGCCCCTCTTCGACAAAATCTCGAGGAACATTTATCTGGTGGCGATCAAGGATGGCTTTCTCTCGAATATGCCAATTGTGCTGTTCTCGAGCCTGTTCCTTCTTCTTTCGACGCTCCCTGCCTATGTAGGCATCACGCTTCCGTCTGAGGTGCTGGATTTCTTCAATAAAATCTATGCATATACCATGGGGCTTCTTGGCATTATGGTGGCCGGCACCACGGCGAGCTCACTTGCCATGTCGATGAACCGTCGCATGCCTTCGGGCAAATCTCTCAACCCCACCTCGTGCATGGTTTGTGCCATGTGCGGCATGCTCTTGCTATCGGTGACGAACGATGTTGTCTCGATTGGCGGAGCAGATACATCTGTTTTTGAAACCGGCTATATGGGAACCAAGGGTTTTCTCGCTGCGTTCGTAGCCGCATTCTTGACCGTTAATATCTATAAGGTGTGCATTAGCCATAATGTGACGATCAAGCTCCCCAAAGAGGTCCCTGGCTCTATTGCGCAGAGTTTTCGCGATATCTTTGCATTTGGGTTTTCGATCCTTGCGTGCGCTTTTATCGATCTTGCGAGCCGCAAGCTGCTTGCTGTGCCGTTCGCCAATTTGGTATCCGCTCTCATCTCGCCGCTGTTCTCCGCGGTTGACACCTATCCTGGCATGGCGCTTATCGAAGGCGCGGTCGCACTTTTCCAATTTATGGGTATCCACGGTGCTTCGGTTGTCATGAGTCCGATCAATGCTGCGCTCTACGGCAATACCGTTACCAATCTTGAGGTTTTCCAAGCAGGTGGACACCCGTCAATTGCTCTCACGCAGGACTTTACAAGCTTCATCGGCGGTCTGGGCGGTTCTGGCTGCACGTTCATCGTTCCTATTATCCTGATCATGTTTATGCGCTCCAAGCAGCTTAAAGCCATGGGCAAGGCATCGATTATCCCGGTGATTTTTGGAGTTAACGAGCCCGTTATCTTCGGTATGCCGATTGTTCTCAATCCCTATATGTTCGTGCCCTTCCTAGTGGCTCCTATGGTCAACGCCATTATCGGTAAAATTTTCATTGACGTCATTGGAATGAACGCCCCCATGTATACCATGCCGTGGGCGCTTCCCGGCCCAATCGGTGCATTCCTCACCACGGGTCTCGATCTGCGTTCTCTCGTATTGATGGCAGTGCTGTTGGTCGTTGACTTTGTGATTTACTATCCGTTCTGCAAGGCGTATGACCATCAGCTTTGTTTGGAAGAGTCTGCAAAGGAGACTGCAGGAACCCCGGATGCAGATGCTATTGCCGCACAGGAAAATGTCGCAAAAGCTCTCGAGGCGGTAAAGGACAAGGCGGAGCAGATCCGCGTGCTTGTGCTTTGCCAGGGTGCCGGCACTTCGACTTTCTTGGCAAATGCTCTTCGCGAAGGTGCCGCTGCTAAGGGTATCGATCTGGTTTCTCAGTCCGGTGCGTACGGAAGCCACTATGAGACGATGGATCAGTACAACGTGATTGTTCTGGCACCCCAGGCACGCATGTACTATGACGCTATGAAGGCCGATACCGATCGCCTTGGAATTAAACTGCTCACCACAAGGGGCAAGGAGTATATCGACCTTACCAACGATCCCGAAGGTGCAATTGACTGGATCGTTCAGGAGCTGGCCAAATAGTGGATGCACTCCGTCGTTGATTCGTCGGTGTATAGTACGGCCCTGCAGCTTATTGAGCTGCGGGGCCGTATTTCGTTGAGTATCTAATTGAGACAATGAGCGCAACCGTCGTGAGATCGCATTGGCGCTCTCCGAGTCACCGACAAGCTGACTTTCATCTATGTGACCAATTCGCTTTCGGCCTTTAGCCTGCTCGAGGCGCACGAGGACTGCGACCTGTGCCTCGTGGGCGGTATGTATCGCCGCCGCACTGCAGCCTTTGTGGGCCCCATGGCCGAGGATCGTGTCGCCATCGAGGAGCACACGCAGGTCATCTGCTAGCTAACGCTGCAGGCGATACTTCTGCCCTCTGCCGGCGCGGGGGTACCGCTTTACAATGACGCGAAAATAACTTTGGGCAACAAGGATGAGGCTATTCTGAGATATGACTAGACTCCGTATTTCGTCTTTATGTCCCTTGAGAATGAATCGTAGTCTTCATAGAGCCCTTCTCTGCTTTCATCCTCGGCGTGGTTTACACGTTCAAGGAGCTTATCCTTTGGAGCCTCTTTTGTTATTGCGGCCTCGCCATCGGGTATTGTGGCTTGCAAGAATAGATCTAGAGCATGGACGTCTTTGAGTATGTAGCCCGTCGAACGACCCGCTCCTGTTTTTTCGATTGCGCTGCAACTAACAAGCTGGCCGAGGGTTCGTTTAACGGTTACCTCGCTGATATCGGGGCAGTTGGACCGGATGTCGGATTTCTTAATGACGCCGGGTCTCTGTTGAAATAGAACAGCGATGCGCGCTTGCTTCGACATGGGACGAGTGCTTGATTCAATTAAGGTACGCTGCTCGAGCTGTCGGTAGGCGGCCAGGGTTGTTCCGAGCATGAAACGGATAAAGGGTACTTCGGTGTTTTGATTTTCATTCCATCCAGTGGAGCTTGCAGCGAGGGCGTTGTAGTAGAGCGCCTTGTTGTCTTCAATAAGTCGTTCGATGCTGATGTAACGCGCAACGTCGTATCCAGTCTTTTCGAGTAGCAGCGTTGTAAGGAGCCGGCTCATCCTGCCATTGCCATCGTTGAAGGGATGAATGCTGACAAAATCGAAGATGAAGCGGAATGATATAAGGAGGGGGTCGCAAACTTGACGAGATAAGGCGTCGTTGAGGGACTGACAGGCTTCTTCGATAAGTCCGGGGGTTGCTAGGGCCGAAGGCGGCCTAAAGCGCACAAATCGATTTCCTTGATCGTCAATGGAGACGATTTCGTTATCGCTATCCTTCCAATGGCCTCCATACGAGATTGCCGTGTGCGCCATGAGGTCACGATGCAACTGCAAAATGACCGATGGCGTTACGGGAATGGAATCGTGTTGCTCGTGAATAAGCGACAGCACATCTCGGTATCCAGCGATTTCTTCCTCTGCGCGGGAGCTTGGCTTGGCGGAATACGCCATGATTGCTTTGAGTCTTTTTTGGGTGGTAACAATTCCTTCAAGTCCGTTGGAGGATTGGGTGCTTTGGATCTTAGCTTCCTCCATAAGGGACGATAGGAGTTCGGGTTTGACTTGACTCAGAACAAGCTGTCGGCCTTTATGCTCGCGTATCGAGAGGAGGAGGTTGGTGATTGGAGTTGCTTCGAGTTCCGCTGGGACTGTGGTGTAATCGAACTGGCGCATGCGGCTCCTTTCGGTATCACGAACATACTTTCGATATCATAATACCATTAAATGATACCGAAAGTATGTTCGTGATACCGAAAACTAGAAACCATGCCTCATAACTGCTTGGAAAGTTCGGATTTGACTATCTTATTGTCTCGATCTGTAACAGTTAGACGGTTAAAAGTGGGCTACGTGTTACAGATTGAGATCTTTCAGCCCTGGTCGCCCGTTCGTCTAAATCTGTAACAGTTAGGATTGAAAATCCCTGCTAGATGTTACAAATCGAGACAAACGGCCCGCTCAGGTCCGACCAAAAAACAAAAAGGCCGCATGCGAACCCGTGGAGGGATTCGTATGCGGCCGACAGGGGGTATGCGGCAAAAGTTAGGCCATAAGCAGGCCGGTCTCCGAGACGTTCTTGTACCAGTACGCGCTCGCCTTGGGATAGCGCTTCTGGGTCTCAAAGTCGATGTAGAACAGGCCATAGCGCTTGTTATAGCCGTTGGTCCAGGAGAACTGGTCCTGCAGCGACCACACAAAGTAGCCGTCGACGTTCACGCCGCCGTCAATCGCCTTGAGGATCCATGCGAGATGCTGGCGCATGTAATCGATACGAGGGGCGTCGTCGATAAAGCCGTCCTCAAAGTCGTCCTTATAGCCCATGCCGTTCTCAGTGATGTAGATCTTCTTGTAGTTGGGGTAATCGTTCTTAATGCGCAGCAGCAGGTCGTACAGGCCCTCGGGATAGATGATCCAGTCCCAATCGGTGGTGGGTACGCCTTCGCGCACGCATGACTCGCCCACACCCTTGAGGAACCAGCGCGAGGATCCCTTGTCGCCGGTGCCATTGTGGTTGATGTCGTTTTCGCCCTCGGCAGCACGCAGGAACTGGCACTTGTAGGTGTTGACGCCCAGGCAATCGTTATAGGGGAGCGCGGCGGTCAGCGCGGCGATGTCCTCGTCACGGACGTCGAGCTCGCCGCCGGCGATATGGGCCAGCTTGGTTGCGGCTTCCATGGTGTCGGCTGCATAGTGGCCGCGGAAAGTGGCGTCGAGCACCCAGCGGTTGTTGATGACATCGGCCATGCGAGCGGCCTCGCAGTCGGCAGCACTGTTGGGATCGAGGGGATACTTGGGCTCCAGGTTCTGGACAATGCCGATCTCGCCCTCAAAGCCGCCCTCATGGAAGGCGACGACAGCCTTGGCGTGGGCCACCATCATGTTGTGCATGAGCTGGAAGGCCTTGTCCAAGCGGTACTTCTCGCCGTGCGGCCAGTTGCCGACGATAAAGCTGCCCTCGGCGGTTGCGGGAATCTCGTTAAAGGTGAACCAGTGCTTGACCTCGGTGAACTCGGCAAAGCAGAACTTGGCGTACTCGACAAAGGCGTCGATCGTCGTGCGCGTCAGGAAACCCTCGTCGCCGTTCTGGTAAAAGGCCTCGGGCGTATCAAAGTGATCGAGCGTGACATAGGGGATAACGCCGGCATTATTGCAGGTGGCAAAGAGCTCGTGATAGAAGGCGACACCCTCGGGGTTAATCTCGCCAGTGCCGTTGGGGAAGATGCGGCTCCAAGCGATGGAGACGCGGATACCGTTGATGCCGAAGCGCTGGCACAGGTCGATATCGACCGGGTACTTGTTGTAGAAATCGCTTGCGGGATCGGGGGAGAAGCGACCCTGAGCTGCCAGGAAATCGTCCCAGGGCACTTTGCCCTTGCCGTGCGTGCGGGTCTCGCCCTCAACCTGGTAAGCAGCGGTGGCGCCGCCAAACACAAAGCCGTCGGGGAACTGCATGGGGTTGGTCATGAGTCATCCTTTCTGTGGGATACGAATAGGGGGAGGTGCCCGAACTGGGGATCCGGGCACCAACAGAGGGAGGAACTAGTCGAGGTTCTCGCGGAGCCACTTGATGGCGCCAGCGGGGTCGCGAGTAAGGTCGATATATTCCTTACCGCGCGGGGCGAGCAGCTTAATGCCCAGGCGATCGGTGTCGGCCTTCATGTCGTTGTAGTAGCTACGGACCTGCGGGGCAAGCACGATAACGTCGTACTGATCCATGATGGCAGTGTGCTGGCCATAGGCGCCTGCGGAGGAAGCGATGTTCTCTCCGGTCTGTGCAGCACCTTCCTTGATGGCGTTGGCAAGCATGGCAGAGGTGCCGGCGCCGGCGCACAGGACGAGGACCTTCAGGCCATCGACGTCCTTCTTAGCGGATGCGTCGGAGGCGGGCTCGGGCTGATCGGCGACAGGCTTGCTGTCGGCGGCAGCGGCGGTCGGCTCGACGGTAGCGGTAGTCTGTTCGACAGCGGGCGCAGAGGTGCTGGCGGCGATGGTGGCAACACCATCGGACTCGAGACCCAGCTCGGCGGCGCGCTCGGCCTCCTGGTCGCAGAGCAGCTTATCGTATGCCTTCAAGAACGGCAGGTAGATGATGGCGTCCAGCAAGATGATGATCGCGACAAATACCAGGGCGATAAGCTGGAAGTTCGTGGTGATGAAGATGCCGATGGGGGCAGGGGTAGCCCAAGGCACCACGAAGGAGAAGCCGTTCATGCCAACGTTGTCGATAAAGAACTTGGCAACACTTACGTTGACGCAGCCGGCGGCAACAAAGGGGATGAGCATGTAGGGGTTAAGGATCATCGGCGCGCCAAAGAGCAGCGGTTCGTTGACGGCGAAGGCAACAGGAACAATCGAGGCCTTACCGACGGCTTTGAGCTGCTTGGACTTCATAAAGAGAATCAGCAGAAGCGGCACGATGAACGTGGCGCCGGTGCCGCCGAACTCACCCACGAGCGACATGTTGAAGGTGAGGGAATGGGCGGGGTGACCACCGGCCAGCAGAACCTGCAGGTTCTCGGCCTGGTTGGCAAGACGGATGGGGTCGATGCCCGGCTGGACAATCGAGGGGCCGTGGACGCCGATGAACCAGAAGAACGCGGTGGCTGCCTGGATAAGGATAAGGCCAGGATAGGTCTCTGCCGCAGTGAAGAGCGGGGAGAGCAGCTTGATGAGCAGCTCGGAGAACGGAACGCCCATGAGGTTGCGCACGACGACATCGATGATGCCGCAGATGATGACGGCGCCGCCAAAGGGGATGATGTCACGGAAGTTCTGAGCGATGGCGCCCGGGACCTCCTTGGGCAGCTTAATGGTCAGATCGCGAGAGACGCAGAACTTATAGACCCAAACGGTAATGAACGCGGCGATATAGGCCGAGAACAGACCGCGCGTACCCATGCTGGTGCAATCGAAGACCGAAAGCTCGGAGCCGTTGAACTTGGTGGTGAACTGCGTAACAGCGAGCAGCAGCATGCTGCACTGGGCGGCAACCATGGTGGAGCCGTCGTTGAGCACCTTGCCGGCGGGCATGCGACGGTTCATGGAAGCCGTGAAGTTCTTGGCGGTGGTGCCGGCAACCATGATGCCCATGACGCCCATGGTGAAGTTGTACAGCTTGTTGCACCAGTCGATGAGCGGCTGGGGCAGCGTGATGCCAACTACGCCGGGAAGGGTGGCGATCAGCAGGAAGATCGAAGAGGTAAGGACGATGGGCATGCACCCAAGGAATCCGTCCTTGATGGCCTGGAGGTAGATGTTCCTCGAGATCTTCTCAAAGAACGGTTGATGCTTTTCGAGCATCTTTACGATGGCGTCCATAGAGCTCCTTTGCTACTTGATGCGCGATGCATGTGGATGGAACTGGTCGTCGATGGATGGTCAGGACTGCCCGGAAACCTTCCTGCTTAAGGAAGGCATTGCGAAATGACAACGTTGTCATTTCGTTAATGACAACGTAAGACATTTTTGGAAGAGCAACAAAGATATACGGGTGAGTGGTCGATATTGTTCGGTAAACGGTTGATTTATCAGTCAGGCAGGTGGTGTATGCTAGAACGCAAAAAACAAGCGATAGAGAACCGAGTGGAGAAGCAGTGACAACGATGGACAAGAAAAACGTTTCGATGAACGACGTGGCGATTGCCGCGGGTGTTTCTCTCAAGACGGTGTCGCGCGCGATCAACGAGCCCGATAGCGTGCGAGAGTCGACACGCGATAAGGTCCATTCGGCAATGGAGGCGCTCGGATTTCGAACCAACTTTGCCGCGCGTTCGCTCAAGTTGGGCCGTTACGGGTGCATCGGCGTGGTGCTGTTTCACTTGTCGGGCGGTGCCGTGGACATGATTGACGGTATCGCCGATGCCGCCGAAGAACGCGGCTTTGCGCTCACGATGATCAAAAAGCGGGCGGGGGAGAAGATGACCCTTGCCGAAGCGGCGCGTAGGATGTCGCAGCTTCCCGTCGACGGCATGATCTTCAATCTGCGCCAGATGGTCGATGACTTTGATACCTTTGAAGCGCCGAAAGACCTCAAGACGGTGATTATCACGCCGATGGAGCATCCTGCCTGCTCTACCGTTAGTGACGATCAAGAGGGCGGCGCGCGCATGGCATGCGAGTATTTTTTGAACCACGGGCACAAGAACGTGTACTTCGTCTCTGGTAAGAAAGAGGCGCTGTCGAGCCAGTGCCGTATGAAAGGTTGGCGTGCGGCACTCGAGGCGCGTGGCATTGAGCCGCCCGAGCCTCTGCAAGGCGATTGGGATGCGGATAGTGGCTATGCCGCGGGCCTTGTGCTTGCCGATAAGCCCGATTGCACGGCGGTCCTCGCTGCTAACGACTGCATGGCAAACGGCGTGATGATGGCTCTACGTGACAAAGGGCTCAGTGTGCCCGACGACGTGTCCGTGATCGGATTCGACGATGAGCTCTACAAGACGATTCCCAACTCGATTCTGACGTCGGTGAAGTTCCGCCACCGCGAGCTGGGCGTCCGTGCGCTTAATGAGGTCGTCGCAGGTCTGGAAGCCCCGAGCTCCAGAAGCCGTACGCTCGTCTCGGGCGTGTTGGTCGAGCGCTCCAGCGTGAAGGACCTGCGGGCGTAGGTTCGGATTCGTTCGTCTCAATCTGTAACAGTTAGGACCGAAAAACTCAGCTAAATATTACAGATTGAGATATTTCTGCTCGGGCGTTCTGTTTGTCTCGATCTGTAACAGCTAGGATCCAAAAACTCGGCTAGATGTTACAGATTGAGATGAACAGGAGGGCGGGTGCGGTCTAAACAAAATGGCCCGCGCATCACGCATCGATGCACGGGCCATTTTTTGTCTGCGAGCGGCAGGTGGCGTCAGCGTCTTATGCCTTGATGTTTTCCTCGATCCAGGCGACGGCACCCTTGGGATCCTTAGTGAGGTCGATGTACTGTTTGCCCTTGGGCGACAGCAGCGTGATGCCCAGGCGGTCGGTGTCGGCCTTCATCTCGTTGTAATAGGTGCGAACCTGCGGAGCCAGGACGATGACGTTGTACTGGTCCATGATGGCGTAGTGGCTGCCGTAGGCACCGGCGTTGGCGGTAATGTCGATGCCCAGCTCGTCGGCGCCTTCCTTAAGCGCGTTGGCGAGCAGTGCAGAGGTGCCGGCGCCAGCGCACAGAACCAGAACCCTCAGATCCTTGCCCTTAAGGGCGGACGGAGCTGCGGAGGCCTCGGTGGCAGAAGCGGTCTCGACAACAGGAGCCTCAACGGCGGGGGCAGCAGCGGTCTTGACGGCCTTGGTCTCCTCGGCCTCTTCTTCGGCCAGGGTCTCGGCCTCCTGCTTGCACAGGACGTTGTCGTAGGCCTTGCAGAACGGGTAGTAGATCAAGAAGTCAACGACCAGCAGGACGACAACCAGGACCAGAGAGATCGGCTGGAAGTTGGTGTCGATGAAGGTGCCGATCGGTCCGGGGAGTGCCCACGGCATGGCATAGATAAAGCCGTTCATGCCCAAAAAGTCGATGAAGAACTTACCAATGAGGACGTTGGCCACGGGGGCAAACAGGAACGGGATCAGGAAGTACGGGTTGAGGATGATGGGCGCGGCGAACAGCAGCGGCTCGTTGACGGCGAACATCACGGGTACGACAGAGGCTTTGCCGACGGCCTTGAGCTGCTTGGAGCGCATAAAGAGCAGGAAGATGATCGGGACAATGAACGTGGCGCCGGTGCCGCCGAGTTCGCCGATGTAGTTACCGAAGTTCTCGGTCAGGGCGAGGGCGGGGTGACCGCCGGCCTGCAGCGTGGCGAGGTTGGTGGTGATGTTGCCAAACAGCGCGGCGTTGAGGGCAGGCTTAACGACCGAGGGGCCGTGGATGCCCATGAACCAGAACAGCGGGATCATGAACCAGATGAGGGCGAGGCCGGCGTAGGAATCGGCAGCGGCGAACAGCGGGCTCACCAGCGTGGAGATGACGTTGGCAAACGGGACGGCCAAGCAGGTGCGGCAGATAACGTCGATGACGGCGACAAACAGGATGGAGAAGCTGAAGGCGAAGATGTCGCGGAAGTTCTGGGCGATGGCGCCGGGGACTTCTTTGGGCAGCTTGATGGTGATGTCTCGCTTAATGCAGAAGGCATAGATGTTGACCGTGGCAAATGCGGCGACAAAGGAGCTCAGCAGGCCCTTGGTGCCCATGTTGTCGGTAAAGAACACCGAGACATCGGCGCCGTCGATCTTGGCACTCGTCTGGGTAACGGCCAAGATGAGCATAGCGCACATGGCGGCGACCATGGTGCTCGTGGCGTTGATGGCCTTGCCGGCAGGCATGCGGCGGTTCTTGGAGCCGGTCAGCGCGCTTGCGGTGGTGCCGGCGACCATGATGCCCACGACGCCCATCGTGAAGTTGTAAACCTTGTTGCAGAAGTTCACGACGTCGACGTTCCACCAGTCGGGCAGCGTAAAGCCGCCGACCGTGGCGACAACGCCCGGCAGGGTCGAAATAAGCAGGAAGACAGAAGAAGACAGGATGATGGGCATTGCTGCCAAAAAGCCGTCTTTAATGGCTTGAAGGTAGATGTTCTTAGAGACCTTGTCGAAGTACGGCTGACCTTTCTCCAAGAACTTAACGATCGATTCCATAGTTCACGCTCCTCTTTGCATGAAATCTTAATGGCATGGACGTTGAAAACCTATATGGTCTCCCGCTTGCTAAAAGCCCGGGTGCAGGCGGGGTCGGTCCCAGGGGGAGAGAGGGGAGCGGCTGGGTTTGTATCGCATAGGGCCGCTCCCTTCTCGGGGGAAAGCGAGGCGATGCGCTACTGCGCGTCCGCCATAGTGTCGGCGAGCTCCTTGTACCAGAGTGCCGACTGCTTGATGTAGCGTTTTTGCGTGTCGAAGTCGATGTAGAACAGGCCGTAGCGCTTGTTATAGCCATTGGCCCACGAGAACTGGTCCTGCAGGCTCCAGATAAAGTAGCCCTGGACGTCGACGCCCTCGGCGCGCGCCTGGAGCACCTTCTCCATGTGCTGGTCGACAAAGTCGATGCGCTCGGGATCGGCGACGATGCCGTTTGCGTCGGGCTCGGGGTCCTTGTGGCCCAGGCCGTTTTCGGTGATATAGATGACGGGGAGGTTGGGATAGGTGGCGCTGATGTGCTTGAGCGTGTCGTAGAGGCCTTGCGGGTAGATGAGCCAATCCCAGTCGGTGGTGGGGATACCCGGCATATCGACCTGCTGCCCGACGCCCTTAAACTTAAAGCACGAGGTGCCCTTGTCTCCGGTGCCGTTAAAGCTGTTGGTGGACTCGCCATCGTAGGCGGCGATAAACGCCGACTGATAGTAGTTGAGGCCGAACATATCGTTGCGGGGCGCCGCCTTGGCGAGCTCCTCCATGTCGCTGTCCTCAACCGTAAGTGTGGCGTTGTTGGCACGCAGAATCTCGTTGATGAGTGAGAGGGTGCGCGCGGAGTAGTGACCCAGGAAGGCGCCGTCCATGATGAAGTCGGTGTAGAAGGCGTTGTACAGGTCGGCGGCGTGCTGGTCGGCGGGCGAGTCGGTGGCAGGATATGCCGGCGTCAGGACGTTGACCATGCCAATGCGTCCGCCCAGGTGCTCGGTCTCGTCAAGATCCTTATACAGGTTGACGGCGCGGGCGTGGGCAACGAGCTCGTTGTGCTGGCTCTGGATGCCGCTCGTCACATCAAAGTGATGGTTGGGCGGGAAGTTGCCTTGGATGTATTGGGAGTGCGAGAGGCTGATGAGCTCGTTGATGGTGAACCAATTCTTGACCTCGCGGAACTCGCGGAAGCAGAACTCGGCATAGCGCACATAGGCGTCGACGGTCTTGCGGTTGAGCCAGTCGCCCTGGTTGAACAGGGCGGCGGGGGAGTCAAAGTGATGCAGGGACACATAGGGCTCGACGCCATACTTTTTGCAGCAGGCGAACAGCTCGTGGTAGTGCTTAACGCCCTCGGCGAGGGGTTCGGCATCGTCGCCGTTGGGGAAGATGCGGGTCCAGGCGATGGACACACGAATGGCGTTGAGTCCATGCTCGGCAGAAAGGCGGATATCCTCCTCGTAGCGGTTGTAGAAATCACTGGCCGGGTCGGGCAAAAAGCGACCCTGGGCGACAAGGTAATCGTCCCACATGGTCTTACCCTTGCCTGCCACCTTCGTGGAACCTTCCGTTTGGTACGCGGCGGTTGCGGCGCCCCAAACAAAGCCCTTCGGCAGCTGCTGTACGCGGTTTAGCAAAGACATATGCATATATCCTCTCGTCTCGCTGTTCGATATTGTGCGTTTGCGCTCAGGAGGCTCCCTGGTTAGCGTTCAGCGGTGAAAAAGCCCGATAAACACTATCTTAAAATGATTAGAACCAAAATGAGCACGTGAACACTTGACAATGAGCACGTTAACATCCGGCTGGGATGTATAGAAACAAAACAACTTCAAACAGCTGCGAACGGTTGTATTTGTTCGGTAAGCGGTTTTGATTGACAGAAGTTTTCATGTTGTGGTATATGGCTCGGGTATCATGAGCACGTTATCAATGTATGTACGATGCGCCATGGGCGCGGGGAATAGTTGGGAAGCAGGTTAGCGTGGAAGGCATGGATCAGCAGACAAGGAATGGTCGTTCGGCGAGCGCGGCAGAGGTTGCGGCGCTCGCTGGCGTGAGCCGCCAGACTGTGTCTCGCGTGGTCAACGGTATGCCCAACGTGACGGAAAAGACGCGCAAGCGTGTGCTGGCCGCCATGGAAGAGCTGGGCTTTCGTCCCAATTTTGCTGGAGCGGCGTTGCGCGGCGGGTCGTATCGTTCTATTGGCCTGTGCATGTACAACATCACACGTGTCGGTAACCTGGCGACGCTCGAGGGTATCATGCAAGCGGCGCGCGAGCATGATTTTGCCGTCACTATGATCGAGATGGGCGGCGACAAGCCCTATGCACTTGCCGATGCCTCGCGCCGCATGGTCGAGCGACCCGTCGACGGCATGATTCTCAACATGAACCGCATGGCTCCCGATTTTGAGGAGTTTGTTCCCCAGCCGGGAGTGCGAACGGTCATCCTGTCCATGTATGCGCATCCGCGCTGCACGACGATCGACTCCGACCAGTATGGTTCGTGCGAGCTGTTGACCAATTATCTGCTGGAACATGGTCACTCGAATATGCGGTTTGTGGCGGGTCCGGAAAACTCGATTTCCTCGCGTTTTCGTGAGGCCGGTTGGCGCGATACGCTGGGTCGTGCTCATGTCGATGCCGCTCCGATGCTGCGTGGCGATTGGAGTGCGGACAGTGGGTACGCCATGGGCGAGCGGATTGCGGCCGAGGTGCTTGCCGGCGGGTCGCAGACGCCGACTGCCGTGCTTGCGGCAAATGACCAGATGGCGCTGGGCGTTATCGCCGCGCTCGAGAACGCGGGCCTGTCCGTGCCCGACGACGTGAGCGTGGTTGGTATCGACGACGCACTCGAGGGACTTGTTCCTCACAATCGGCTGACGACGCTGCGATTTGATTTGCGCGGTGTCGGTAAGCTTGCGTTTGAGGCGGCGATTGGAGAGAGCTCGTCTATCGAGGCGATTCATGTGCCGAGCACGCTGGTCGAACGCTCGACTGTTAGGGACATACGGGGTTAGGTCCTACTCCGTCTGTCTCGATTTGTAACAGGTAGACGGTCAAAAGCGGGCTACGTGTTACAGATTTAGATTCTTCGGAAAGAGCAATCCTGTTCGTCTCAATCTGTAACAGCTAGGACCCAAAAACTCGGCTAGATGTTACAGATTGAGACAAACGGACCCCGAACCGCCCAAAAAGGCCGGGGGCGGCGCGCCGTGTGACGTGCCGCTCCCGGCTGAGAAATGGGGACAGGTTATGTGGGCGGTGCAATTCCGCCAACCGCTCGTCGCAAGCCGCTAGTCCAGACGACGGGTCTGCGCCACGTGCTTATACCAGTACGCGCTTGCCTTGGGCGTGCGCTTCTGGGTTTCAAAGTCAACGTAGAAGAAGCCATAGCGCTTGTTGTATCCGTTGGTCCAGGAGAACTGATCTTGCAGGCTCCACAGGAAGTAGCCGCCCACGTTGACGCCCACCTCCATGGCCTTGAGCAGCCAGCGCAGGTGCTGCTCGATGTAGTCGATGCGCGGCTGGTCGTCCACAAAACCGTCCTTGTAGGGGTCCTTGTAGCCCATGCCGTTTTCGGTAATGAAGATCTGCTTGTAGTTGGGGTAGCGCTGCTTGATGTAGACGAGCAGGTCGAACAGGCCCTCGGGATAGATGATCCAGTCCCAGTCGGTGGTGGGGATGCCGGGCTTGTTCACGTGCTCGCCAATACCCTTAACGCGCCAGCGGCCGGTGCCCTTCTCGCCCGTACCGTTGTGGTGCAGGTCGTTCTCGCCATCGTAAGCCTTGAGGAAGCGACACTGGTAGTTGTTAACGCCCAAGTAGTCGTTGTAGAGCGCGGCCTCGCGCATGATTTTCAGATCCTCGTCCGGGATCTCGATGGTGCCGCCCGAGACGGCAGCCAGGCGGTTGGCGCACTCGAGGGTGTCGGGAGCATAGTCGCCGCGGAAGGTGGCGTCGAGCAAGAACTGGTTCTGCAGCACGTGCTCGTTATTGGCGGCTTTGATGTCGGCGGGGTCGTTCTCGTTGAGCGGATACTTAAACTCCAACGACTGGATGACGCCGATCTTGCCCTTAAAGCCGCCGTTGTGGAAGGCCAGTACGGCCTTGGCGTGGGCGAGCATCATGTTGTGCTCGCACTGGAAGGCCTCGGCAAGATGCGCCTTGACGCCACCGGGGAAGGTGCCCTCGATGTAGGTGTTGGAGGCGTCCGCCCAGATCTCGTTAAAGGTGAACCAGTAGGTCACCTGGTCGGCGTACTCCTTAAAGCAGAAGGTGGCAAAGCCCACAAAGGCGTCGATGGTCTCGCGGTTGAGGAAGTCGCCCTTCTCAAAGAGGGGCAGCGGCGTATCGAAGTGATGCAGCGTGACAAACGGCTCAACGTGGTGCTTGTGACATTCGGCGAAAAGGTCGTGATAGAACTGGACGCCCTCGGGGTTAATCTCACCGGTGCCGTTGGGGAAGATGCGGCTCCAAGCGATGGAGAGACGAATGCCGTTGATACCAAACTCCTCGCACAGCTCAAGGTCGACGGGGTACTGGTTGTAGAAGTCCGAGGCGGGATCGGGGGAAAAGCGCCCCTGGGCCTCCAGGAAGTCGTCCCAGGCAACCTTGCCCTTACCGTGAGTGCGGGTCTCGCCCTCTACCTGGTAGGCAGCAGTGGCGCCGCCAAAGACAAAGTCCTCGGGAAACTGCGCAGGCGGGTTAGTGACGCTAGCAGGGTTAACGGACATGATGATCCAATCGTCTAAATCGAAGGGCCAGCCGGTCTTGGATGGTCGGCTGGCCCTGAGCGTTACTTACTTCGAAAGCTGCTCACTCACGAAGGCGAGAGACTTGTCACCGTTCTGGGAGAGCTCGATGTACTGCTTGCCGCGGCAGGCTACGCACTTGTTGCCCACGCGCTCGCAGTCCTTCTGCAGGTCGGCCAAGTAGCTGGCAGCCTGCGGGGCCAGGACGACCAGGTCAAAGTCGGGGAGCATGTCAACGTGGTTGCCATAGGCCTCGGCAGCGGTCTCAAGATTGATGCCGCGCTCTTTGGCGGCCTTAGCCAGTGCGTTGGCGAGCAGGCCCGAGGTTCCGCCGCCCTGGCAGAGCACGAGCACGCGCTTGCCGTTGAGGTCGCTGGCGGTCGTTGCCTCGGCAGCGGGTGCTGCAGAAGCGGCGGGGGCATCGGCCTTCACGGCCTCGGCAGCAGCGCCGGCGGCAACGCTCTTGGCATCGGCCTTGCCCTGGAAGGCATCGTTGAGCTTGGCAGCCTTCTCGGCGTTCTTGGCGGCGAGCTCCTCCTGGGAAATCTCGGCCTCCTCGGCGCACTTCTGGGCGTCATAGGCACGGAAGAACGGGTAGTACAGGGCAAAGTCGACAACCAGGATAAGGGCGAGCATCACAAAGGCGAGCGGCTGGAAGCCCAGACCCATGATGGTGCCGATGGGGCCGGGGACGGTCCAAGGCAGGGTGTACATAAAGCCGTTCATACCCAAGAAGTCGATAAAGATCTTGAGGATCCAGATGTTGGCGATCGGGGCAAAGACAAACGGGACAAAGAAGACGGGGTTGAGCACGATGGGTGCGGCGAACAGCAGCGGTTCGTTGACAGCGAAGCAGACCGGGACGATGGCGGCCTTACCGACAACGCGCATCTCCTGAGACTTGGCCAGGAAGCAGAACATAAAGACCAGGACGAGCGTGGCGCCGGTACCGCCCATGCAGACGACGAAGTACTGGGCACCCTGGGTCAGGACAGCGGAAGCGTGCTGGCCAGCCTGGAATGCAGCCAGGTTGTCGGTCATGTTGGCAACGAGGGCGGCGGCGATGGCGGGCTCGACGATCGAGGGGCCGTGGACGCCGACGAACCAGAACAGGCTCATGGCGCCGTAGATCACAGCGAGACCGATATAGCCGTCGGCAGCGGTGAACAGGGGCTGGAACACCTGGATGACGCCCTGGGCAAAGCAGAAGCCAAAAGCAGCGCGGAAGACGATGTCAAAGACCCAAAAGACGGTAATGCAGACGGAGAAGGGGATGATGTCCTTAAAGGTCTGCGAGATGTTGGGCGGAACTTGCTCGGGCATCTTGACGGTGATGTTGCGCTTAATGAAGAACTTGTAGATGATGCCGGTCACAAACGCAGCGATAAAGGCGGTCAGCAGGCCCTTGGAACCAAGGTAGGTGGTGTTGAAGCCGCTGGCGGCGTCCGTGGCGATCGTGTCGCTCGAAAGGAGCAAGAAGCCGATGATGGCCGCGCACATGCACGAGATGAAGTTGATCTGGTTGTTCTTGGGCAGGTCGCGGTTCTGCGCGTCGGCGAAGTGCTTGGCCGTGGTGGCGGCGCAGGCGATAGCCAGGATACCCATGGAGTAGTTGTAGCACTTCCACAGGGCGTTGTTGATGTCATCGGGCCAGTAGAAACCCCAGATGTTGGGGACCGAGGCTACCAGGCAGAAGATGGACGAGAAGATGATGATGGGGATGACGGAGATAAAGCCGTCGCGAATCGCCTTGAGGTACTTGTTGCGGGCGATCGCGTTGAAAAAGGGCTGGCCCTTTTCGATGATGGCGATGAGTTGCTCCATGCAATGCTCCTAAGAGTCGGTGGGTTAGCAACGATGGTAGCTTTTGACGTTCGATTGCCAAAATGTTGACGTTGCCATTTTGCGACACAAAAAAAGACGCGAACCGGTGGTTCCTGTGCCTGCGAACCGTCGATTCCTTATGCGTAAACGTTTGAGCCGCCCGGTGGCTCTGTGTTTGCACAATGGCAACGTTAACATTTGGGTGACAAAAGCCGTTCGGGGACGCGGGATTGTCGGTGAACGGTAGGTTTTGGGTGGTGAGCGTATGGTGGGGGAGGCGTTGGATATACTTGAAGGCGTTTCATTTGAATGCGCAGGGTGCCACCAATGGCATCGTTGACATAGAAAGATCAATCTATGGCCGCTGTTAAAAAATCGGTATCCGTCAAAGACGTAGCGCGCCTCGCGGGCGTCTCGGAGCAGACGGTCTCGCGCACCGTGCACGATTCGCCCAGCGTGCGCCCCGAGACCAAGGAACGCGTGCGTGCCGCCATGCGCGAGCTGGGGTATCGCCCCAATTTTGCCGGTCGATCGCTGCGCCGCGGTAAGTTTAAGACCGTCGGCGTCGCCATGTTCAACATTACCGGCACCGGCAACCTCGACCGTATGGAGGGCTTTGCCGCCGCGGCCGACAAACACGGCTATGCCATCACCCTCACTAAAGTAGATGGACACCCCTATACCCTCGAGAGCGCATCGTCACGCATGAGCGCACTGCCAGTGGACGGTATGGTTGTGATCATGAATCGCATGCCGGCGGACTTTGGCACCTTCGAGCCGCTACCTGGCATGCAGACGGTGCTCGTTACCATGCTGGAGCACCCGCTCTGTTCAACGGTCGATAACGACCAGTTCGATTGTTCGCGCCAGGTGGTCGAGTATTTGCTGGGGCAGGGACACAAGACTGTGCACTTTATCTCGTGCCCCGAGCGCTCGCTTTCGGGCATGCGGCGCGAGGAAGGCTGGCGTGAGACATTGCGCGCGCATGGCATTGAGCCACCGCGACTCGTTCGTGGCGATTGGACGGCACAGAGCGGGTATGCTGCCGGTCAGGCTCTGGCGGACGATCCGACCTGTACGGCCATTTATGCTTCCAACGACGCCATGGCCTACGGCTGCATTCGCGGACTCGAGTCGCGCGGAAAGCACGTGCCCGAGGACGTGAGCGTGGTGGGTGTTGATGACAGTCTGGGCGACATCGTGCCCGATCGTCGCCTGGCCACCGTGCGCTTTGACAACAAGCGTGTCGGCATGTGGGCAGTCGATAAGATCGCCGGTGCCGAGGGCGTTGAACCCGGTGTGGAGCACATGCTGTTTCCGGGCGTACTCGTCGAGGGCGATACGGTGCGCGATTGGCGCTAGGGCACGGGCCTGTTTGGGTTTCCGCTAATTGTGTTCGATATTGTTCAGATTGGTTTAAAAACCGTTCACGGGCGAAAAGTGACCGTTCATAGCTTGAAATTACGTTTTGCGCTGTTCTTTTTTGTTTGAATGTTAATGTTTCTGCCATACAGAACGCAGCGCGTATGCCCGGACGCGATGCTCTCCATTGGTTCATATGTGAAAGGAACGCAATATGGCAACCAAAGAAGAAATCTCGATGGTTGGATTCGAGATTGTCGCATACGCAGGTGACGCCCAGACCGATCTGCTTGCAGCGCTCGATGCTGCTCGCGAGGGTGACTTTGAGAAGGCCGAGCAGCTGCACAAGGATGCCAGCGATGCGCTCATCGGTGCCCACGACACGCAGACCAAGCTGCTTTCGCAGGAGGCCGGCGGTGGCGAGATGGAGATGACCTTCATCATGGCTCACGCTCAGGACACCCTCATGACCACTATGATCCTGGAGAAGCAGGCCCGCTTTACCATCGATGCCTACAAGCGCATCGCCGAGCTCGAGGCCAAGCTCGCCTAACGAGCCCTCACAACCAAGTCCCCTTCCAAAAGCCCTGCCGCTACCCGCGACAGGGCTTTTTCTGTCCTCCTCCAAGTTGCGGTGGAATAGGGACTGAATAGGGGCCGGCGGGCACAAAACAATCCCTATTCCACCGCAACTTATCCCGAGATAGTCATTGGGGACGTTCTTAAACGACTAGTCATTGGGGACAGTCTTGATGCGCTCCGTTCGTCTTCCCGTTCGATTTTTGCTCGGTGGGTATACTTCCTTTCGCATTAAACGCCGGACTGAGGAGGTATCCAAATGCCGGATAACGGGTCAATACAAAAAAGAGACGCGCGCGAGATGGCTCATGGGCGTCCTGTCCAGATAACCGAGCATGCGACGGTAACCGAGCTGCAGCCCAGCCTGTCCGATGTCGTGTGCGCAAACAAAAAGCTGCAGATTGGCTTTATCGTTGCGCTCGTGGTACTGGCGCTGCTGTCGGGCTTTGTAGCTCGTCCGCATTTCGCTGATACCAAAACATGGGACTCCACCATCGAGGTCATCGATCAAAAGAAAGGTAACGTACTGGCGCTCACGACCTCGTGCGTGGCGCTGTCTGCGGGCATTACCGCGCTGCCGGGTGATACGGGAACACCGGTTGCCGAGCAGCTCGCGCAGCTTTCGGGTAACTTGGGCATCGTGCTTGCCGTGCTCTATCTCGAGAAATACCTGCTAACCATTTTGTGGTCGGTTGGTCTGGGTGTCCTGATTCCGTTTGCGCTGGTGCTCTTTGCAGCGTCGCTTGGCATTCACGGGCGCTGGAGCACGAGCGCCGTCCTGCGCCGCGTGGCGACTCGCGTGCTGGTGGTCGCCATGATCGGCATGGCGTTGGTGCCCGCGAGCGTGTGGGTGTCGCAAAAGGTCGACGAGACGTACCAGGTGAGTATCGAGCAGGCCGAGCAAAAGGCGACAAGCGCGGCTGATGCGAGCTCGTCAAAGAGTGAAAAGAAATCCAAAGTCAAAACGGACAAAAACGTGCTTGAGCAGCCGACCGAAGGCGCCTCGAGTCTACTGACTTCGGTGACCGATAGCGCCAAGTCGATGACCGACGAGGTTGTGCAGCAGGTGACCGATCTGATCGAAGGCGTCATCGTGATGATTGTGACCTCGTGCGTGATTCCGCTGCTGGTGCTTGCTGCATTCCTGTGGCTTGGGCACGTACTGCTGGGGATCGATATCTCCGGCCCGACGAACTATCTGACGGGTCGCTTTTTGAGTGCTCCGTCCAAGCACGCCAAGAAGAGTGGACAGACTGAGTAGCTAAAAGGATCGTTTTGCTGATCCATATCTCCGAAAGGGCGGCCGAGATGCGTTCTCGGTCGCCCTTATTTGTTGAGTGCGTGACCGTTCGTGCCTCCGTCGGGCCCAAGCGGTCAGCAATCATCCGTGAACGGTATTTGTTCAAAAAAGAACAAAGATAAACAAATAGTTGTTGCAGTTACTGTTCGAATGTGTTCAAATAAACATGAACAGTGAAGAACCGCACATTCAGATGTCCGGACCTGAATGCGATTCAACACTTCCAAACAGAAACTACGCACCTGCGTATCTCTCAAGGAGGATGTCATGAGGGTTGTAATCGCTTCCGATGCCGACGGTATGTCGATGAAGGAGTCCATCAAGGAGATGCTCATCGCCGACGGTCACGAGGTCGTCGACTATTCCGAGACCCCTGCCGCGGACTTTGTCGATTCCGCGACCGCCGTTGCCAAGGACCTGCTGGAGCACAAGGATTCCCAGGGCTTCGCATTCGATAAGTACGGCGTCGGCTCCTATATGGCCGCCGTCAAGATCAAGGGCATGGTCGTCGCCAACATTTCCGACGAGCGTTCCGCTTACATGACCCGCGAGCACAACGGCTCGCGCATGGTCACCATGGGCCCGGGCGTTGTGGGCACCGAGGTCGCTAAGAAGATCGCCCGTGAGTTCCTGCGTGCCCAGTACGCCGGCGGCCGTCACCAGATCCGTGTCGACATGCTCAACAAGATGGCCTAACGAGAGCCACCGAGAACTCGAACTTCTACCTCAACTTGTGAATTCAGACGAAAGGACGTTCTGATGAAGAAGACCATCGCAATCGGTTGCGACCATATCGTTACGGACGAGAAGATCTATCTGGCCGACCGCCTGGAGCAGGCTGGCTACAAGGTGCTCGACTGCGGCACCTACAGCCACACCCGTACGCACTATCCCATCTACGGTAAGGCCGTGGGCGAGGCTGTTGCCAGCGGCAAGGCCGACTTTGGCGTGGCCCTGTGCGGCACCGGCATCGGCATCACCAACGCCGTCAACAAGGTTCCCGGCGCCCGCTGCGCCCTGGTCCGCGACATGACCTCTGCCCTGTACGCTCGTCGCGAGCTCAACGCCAACATCGTGGGCTTTGGCGGCAAGATTACCGGCGAGTTCCTGATGGCCGATATCATGCTTGCCTTCCTGGAGGAGCCCTACGACAAGACCCCCGAGCACGATGCCCTGATCGCCAAGATCGATGCCTGCAATAAGGCCGACGCCGAGGCTCAGGCTGACCCGCACTTCTTTGACGAGTTCCTCGAGAAGTGGGACCGCGGCGAATACCATGATTAGCGGGTATCCGGCGTAATTAACTAGTCCGTTGACGGCTCGCGTTTCTGTGAGGGGGCGCGGGCCGGTTTTCTATCAGCCCAATTGGCCCAGCGGGCTGGACGTGCATTGTTCTTTTGTTTGCGGCGCTGCCTCATTACCTTTCTGCTAAAGGCACGACGTTCACAATGGATCGTGCGAGATGATATGTGAAGGAGAAGATTCCTATGGAGTTTGTTCTTGATAACGGCTCTGTCCGCATTGCGTTGAGCACGGCTGGCGGATCGTTCACTTCTATTGCGGCCAACGGCCGTGAGTACCTGTGGCAGGGTGACCCGGCGGTCTGGTCGGGCCAGGCACCCATTTGTTTCCCGATCTGCGGCGGCCTTCGTGACGGTCGCGCAATGACCATGGGCGGCCGCGAGGTCAAGCTTGCCCGTCACGGCTTTGCTCGCAAACAGGAGTGGAAGCTCGAGGAGCAGGGCGACAACATGGTCGCGCTGAGCCTAAGCTCTGCCGACCATGCCGAGTTGCTCGAGCAGTACCCGTATCCGTTTAAGATCGTTGCTCGTTACACGATCGATGCGGAGAAGGTGGCCGTGTCGTACGAGGTGACCAATGAGGGCACCGAGGACATGCCGTTCTTTGTGGGCGGTCACCCTGGCTTTAAGTGCCCGCTTGACGAGGGCGAGTCCTATGACGACTACGAGCTCCGTTTTGAGCAGCGCGAGGCCGCCGAGCTCTGTACTGCCGTTCCCTCGACGGGCCTGATTGATGTTGAGCATCGCAGCAAGAACCCGATGGCTGGCCATGACCTGCCGCTGACCCACGAACTCTTCGACTTCGCGGAGACCATCTTTGACGTGCTCGAGAGCCGCGTGGTTACGCTGACCAAGAAGACCGAGGACAAGGGCGTGCGCCTGACGTTCCCTGATATGCCGTACCTGATTGTGTGGAGCAAGCCCGAGGGTGACTTTGTGGCCGTGGAACCGTGGGGCGGCCTGTCCACCTGCTCCGACGAGGACGATATTCTGGAGCACAAGCGCGGCTGCCTGATGGCCAAGCCGGGGGAGACCGTCACCCGCGGCTTTGAGATCGAGATACTTTAATGAGCTATCGTATGTTTGGGGTCGCGCGTGTCGTGCCCCGGAAACAGGAGTTCAATATGATTCTGACCGTTACCATGAACCCGTCGATTGATACGCGCTATCAGCTCGACAAGTTGATCATCGACGATGTTAACCGTGTGACGCCCGAAAAGACCGCTGGCGGCAAGGGCCTCAACGTGAGCCGCGTGCTGCTGCAGCTGGGCGACGACGTGCTCGCGACCGGTCTGCTCGGCGGCCACATGGGTGCCTATATGGCCGAGCTCATGGATGCCGATGGCGTCAAGAACGACTTTGTGCCCATCGCCGGTGAGACGCGCATTTGCCTGAATATTCTGCACGAGGGTAATCAGACCGAGCTTTTGGAGAGCGGCCCGCAGATCGCCCCGGCCGAGCTCGAGGCCTTTACGGCCAAGTTCGCCGAGCTTGCAGCGAAGGCGGACGTTGTGACGCTTTCGGGCTCGCTGCCGCGCGGCGTCGATGCCGGCTACTATGCCGAGCTCGTCAAGATCGCCGAGGAGGCGGGCGCCAAGGTGCTGCTCGATACCTCGGGTGCATCGCTGGAGGCCGCGCTGGAGTCCGACGCTAAGCCTGAGCTCGTAAAGCCCAACCTGACCGAGATTAACGGACTGCTGGGTACGTCCTTTACGACCGATGATGTCGATGCCCTGCGCGAGGCGCTTGCCGCCGATGACCGTTTTGCCGGTATTCCCTGGGTTGTCGTTTCGATGGGTGCTGCCGGTTCGGTGGGCTTCCATGAGGGTCGTGCGTTCCGCGCCAAGACGCCTGCGATTGCGGCTGTGAACGCGACGGGTTCCGGTGACTCGACCATCGCCGGCTTTGCGCATGCGATTGCTGCTGGTGCCGACGACGTTACGGTGCTCAAGACCGCCAATACCTGTGGCAAGCTCAACGCCATGGATCCCAAGACCGGCCACCTGGTCATGGATCGCTGGGATGAGATCTTCAACAACGTTGAAGTAACGGAGCTTTAGAGTTACGCGGTTTTACCAAACCGCGTAACGGCTCGACACTGCACCTCAGGTTCCGCCGTTCTACCGAACGGCGGACCGGTCGACGCTGCAAACCCGCCAGAGCGGCAATCTGCCTTTCAACTGCGGCGGCATGACCAAGAAGGTCAATGCCGCCTTGTTTTAAGGCACCTTGCTCTCTCTGGCGGGTTTTCGCCGTCGTTGCCAAGACACCGGCGTTGCCTTGGTCGCAAGTAGTCATTGGGGACGTTCTTGTTTGACTAGTCGTTTAAGAACGTCCCCAATGACTACTCAGATGACTGTTCTACAGCTGTATGCGCCTCTATGAATTCGAAAAGCAGAATGGCAATCTCGACGATTTGTTCCATGAGTGTGTCGAGTACGAGAAGAATATCGGCCATACCTGCCGTCCTTCCGCCTGTTCAAAAGCACAATCGGTCACAATGCCTTTAACGGCTAAATCTTACCCTGATTATGTACGGACAAATCTTGTGGGCTAATGCCGGGCGCTTGTGGGCCTCCGTTTTGTCGACAAAGGTTTGTTTTGTCAAAACAACCTGCACAAAACGGGTAGACGGCAGTCGCGCCCATTGGACTGTTTGATTTCATTCCACATTCGTAATCTGACCTTGTCAAATAAAGGCGAGCGCCATAGGAGGCGCTCTCAGACAAGGAGGCAGATAATGTGTGAAAAGATGTGGGCGGGCGTCGTTCATGCTAAGGACGACATTCGCTATGAACAAATTGATAAGCCTGAGCCCAGGGCTGGAGAAGTTCTGGTGAAGGTCAAATATTCCGGTATCTGTGGTTCGGATGTCCCTCGCGTGTTGGGCGACGCATGCCATTACTATCCCAACGTGCTTGGTCACGAGTTTTCCGGAACGATCGAGAGCGTTGGCGAGGGCGTTGAGGGCCTTAATCCTGGAGATCGCGTTGCCGGTGCACCACTCGTTCCTTGCATGAAGTGCGAGGACTGCCAGCGCGGCGATTACTCGCTTTGCAAGCACTACAGCTTTATCGGTACGCGTCAGTTTGGTAGCTTTGCGGAATATGTCTGCATTCCCGCCATGTGTGCCGTTAAGTTCGACGAAAGCGTGAGCTTTGAGCAAGCCGCGCTTATCGAACCCACGACTATTGCGCTCCACGGCCTTGAACGCCTGAACTATAAAGGCGGTAAGACGGTCGCTGTCTTAGGCGGTGGGACCATCGGTATCATTACGGCACAGTGGGCTCGCGCTTTCGGTGCCCGTGAGGTTACGGTATTCGATGTGATCCCGGAGCGCTTGGACTTTGCTAAGAAAATGGGCGCCACAAGCGTTGTGAACTCCATGGATGACGACTGGAAAGACCAGGTTGCCACCATTACCGACGGCCGCGGATATGACTATGTCTATGAAACTGCGGGCGCCAATGCAACCATGCATATGGTCTTTGAAATCGTGGGCAACAAGGGTCAAGCGTGTCTGATTGGTAAGCCTACGCGCGAGCTAACCTTTACCGTGGCGGAATGGGAGAAGCTCAACCGTAAAGAGTTCACGCTTACCGGGTCTTGGCTTGGATATACCGCGCCGTTCCCGGGACATGAATGGACTCTTACGGCAGAGGCGTATCGCAACGGCATGATCCCCTATGACGAGGGACACATTTTTGACAAGTATCCACTTGCCAAGATTTCTGAGGCGTTTGACCAGTTCCGAACCCCCGGCCTGGTCAAAGGCAAAATCCTCATTGATTGTGAGCAATAGGAGCTCGCAAAGATACATATGTGGCGAAAAGCTGCTACCGACTGCTGCCGGTGCCTTCGCCGCTCAGCCATCACCAAAAAAGAAACTGGAGGGTAGTCCCCTCCTCGAGAAAACAGATATGGAAAGGAAACAATCATGACTACTACGGCAGACTGGAAAGACGGAGAGAAGATTATCGGCGCCTGCATGAATTGCGCTGAGTACACCAATCTTGAGAAGACGATTGCCGAGCTCGATGCCGCGGGCGTTGACCTGTATCATTTGGATATTATGGATGGAACATTTGTCCCCAACATCGCGCTTGGTCCCCAGGACGTTCAGGCGATAGCCAAGCTCACCGGTAAGGTCTGCGATGTGCACTTGATGGTTCAGGACGCGCCCAAGTACATCGATACGTTTGTCGAGATGGGCGCTCAGATTGTCCACGTCCACTCCGAGAATGATTCCCAGATTACTCGAACTCTGCAGCATATCCGTGATCTGGGTGCTAAATCGAGCCTGGCAATTAGCCCCTGCACATCATTCGAGACGATTCAGGAGTCGCTTAACGTATGCGATTACGTCCTGGTTATGCGCGTCAATCCTGGTTTTGCCGGTCAGAAAGCACTTCCATTTGTCGATGAGAAGATTAAAAAGCTTGTGGCTGCCAAGGAGCATTATGGCTACAAGATTCTGGTCGATGGAGGTGTCTCGGCTGAAAGCGTCCGCGACTTGTGGAAAGCAGGCGTCGACGGCTTCTGCCTGGGTAACGCCGGTCTGTTCGGTAAGGATCGTACATATGCGCAGATTATCGAGGAGCTGCGTTCATACCCCAAGTAGGGGTCGATGTGCCAAACCGATCGTTTAGCCAAATAGCGAAAAACAGGTAGACGATGGGTTCGTATTATTGGGCTGTTGCTTTGGGGGCAAAGGCGCGATAGTGATGCCAGCTAAACGGGTCACGTTAGCCGGCGCCCCCGTCAAACTTTATTGCATAGTGGCAAATGCCAATTCGTTTGCCGGCCAGATAGGAGTACATCATGAGTAAGAGCACGGTTAAAGTCTTGGTTGCTTGCGGCAGTGGTGTCGCAACCTCTACGGTCGCCCAGGCTGCCGTTAAAGAAATTGCAGAGCGTGCGGGCGTTCCCGTCCAGCTCTTTAAGGGCACGATCGGCGAGGTCGGCGTTAAACAGTACGACGTCGACATCGTCTGTACAACGACCAATTATCGCAAGCCGCTGGAACGCCCGTATTTGAGCGTTTTCCCGCTGATTTCGGGCATTAACAAAGATAAGTGCGAGTCGGATTTGGTTGAGCTGCTTAAAAAGGTCCAGGCCGAGTAACTGCATGTTGCGTTGCGCTTTGCGAGTGAAAAAGCCCGCCATTGTTGGGAGATGAAATTCATGGATATCGTACTTGCGTTCTTTAAAGAATTTATTAATATGGGCGCCGCCGTTATGCTGCCCGTAGTCATTTTTGTCCTGGGACTGTTTTTCCGAATGAAGCCTGCCCAGGCCTTACGCGCCGGCCTTCTTGTCGGCATTGGCTTTCAGGGCGTGGTACTCACCATCAACTTTTTGCTGAGCACCATTCAGCCCGCATTGGACTATTACACCGCTCTCGGCTCCGGTTACGATGTGGCCGAGATTGGCTTTGCGGCATTGGGAGGCGCCAGCTGGACAACCCCGTTCGCTGTGTTCGCCATCCCCGCTATCGTCATCGTTAATATCATTCTGCTGCGTCTTAAGGTCACCAAGGTTCTGAATGTTGATATTTGGAACTTTATGCACTTTTTAGTTCCCGGCGCTCTTGCTTATGTCCTTTTTGGCAATGCTGTTGTTGGTTTCCTGGTCGCTGTGGCGCTCTCGGTTGTAACCTTGTTCGTCGCCGAGAAGGTTGCCCCCAAGTGGGGAGAGTTCTTTGGTCTTGAAGGCACCGCCTGCACCTGCTTAGGTTACATCGTGTATGAGTATCCCTTGAGCATGCTTATCAACAAGGTCATCGACGTCATTCCCGGCCTGAACAAGATTGATCTCGATCTTGATACCCTCTCGACAAAGATTGGCATTCTGGGTGATCCCGCAGTTATCGGTCTATTTGTTGGTGGCTTTTTGGGCATTATGACGCAGCAGGGCTTTACTACCATCGTAACCATGTGTGTTGGCATGGCCGCAGTCATGGTGCTTCTGCCTCGCATGGTTGCCATTATGATGGAGGGCCTGACTCCCATCGGCGCTGGAGCAAATGAGTTCGTTAAGAAGCACATCGATTCCGACGCCAATATTTACGTGGGCATGGACATTGCTCTTGCCCTGGGCGATCCGTGCTGCATTACCTGCACCGCCATTATGATTCCGGTAACTGTCGGATTGGCATTTCTCGTTCCCGACATGCGCTTCTTCCCGGCGGCAATTCTGGCTGAAGTCTGCTATGTCGCCCCTATGGCCGTGCTTTCGAGCAAAGGCAACGTGTTCCGCACTCTGGTGTGCATGACGGTCTTCATGTATCTGATGCTCTTCTTCGCCAATATGTTTGCCCCTTACGCCACGCAGATGCTTAACGCCTGCGGCATCGATGCGGGCGGTCATCTGGTGACGGCATCGCACTTTGGCTACAACCCCGGCAATCTCATCGTGTCCTTTATTGCTAAGGCCATGGGTATCTAATGGACGGTGATAACAATGGATGAAGTTATTAGTATCCCAAAGACATCCGAGAGGGCCTGCGATGGTGTAGCGAAAGGCTTTCTCGCTATCGAGGGAAGCGCCGAGACCGCTATTGAGGCCATCGAGTTGTGCGGAAGCGAGCTTGAGCGTCAGGGGTATGTGACGGGTGCTTTTGCGAGGGACTGCATTGAGCGGGAGGTCAGCTATCCTACGGGCATCTGCACCGACATTCCCGTGGCGTTGCCCCATTGCAAGTCCGATGCGATAATTACGAGCGCTCTGTGCTATCTTCGACTCGATTCGCCCGTTCGGTTTGCTCGTATGGACGATGAGGAAGAATTCGTCGAGGCTCGTCATATCTTTAATTTGGCTATTGCGCCTGGCGACCATCTCGAATTTCTATCCAAGACCATGCAGTTGCTAGCAGATCCTGCAGTGCTTTCGGGTTTTGAGAACAAGCCGATCGGCGAAGTTGCCGAATACCTGAAGATGCATTTGTCGTAACGAACAGGAGGAGCCATGTCGGTCAAAAAGCGGAGCGCTGAGATACTTCGTCGTCTCGTCGATGCGCCGAGTCATCGCTTAAGGCTCAGTGCACTCATGGATGACTATCGTATTTCGGAGAAGACGCTCAGGGCCGACATTGCCTCCTCCGCAGCATTCGCTCAGGATCCGCGCGGCGACTCTATGGTCGAAGTGTCGGAGAACCATGTGTTGCTAGCTGCGGGCGCTGATGTTGAAGGCCTTGCGGATTTGCTCGACAGTATGGACTTATACGATTACCGCCTGTCATTTGATGAACGCAAGTTTTTTATTGCCTGCACACTCCTTTCGCTTGGCTCTGACGAATGGTGCTCGATGCAGCAGTTGGCGGACGCGATGTATGTGACGCGCAACACGGTAATTTCAGACGTTAAGGCCGTCGATGATTATCTGGCGGGTTACGGGATTGCCTTGGTGAGTAAGAGCAAGCGGGGGCTTCGCATCGAAGCGACTCCTGACCAGGCGGGCAATTTGGTTATCGATCTGTTTTCTGAAGTCTTGGCCCAACGACTGTGCCGCCACGACTATTTTTCTCATTTGATTTCACAAGTTCTTGGCGCTCAAATTGAGATCGACGACCTGTTGGATGCGATGCGCACGTTCTTGAAGAGCAAGAACATCTTTTTGGCTGTGACTGTTGAGATTGAAATAGTCGCCAGCTTGATGGTCGCACTTGGTTTCAGTGGAGATGCCACATCGATTTTCGCTGATGCAGGCGGTACGCTTGACTGCGTTGGGACACAAGATCGTCCGCTCGACGTTATTGGCCAACTGGTGCAGTTTGTGGCATCCAAGCTGGATATGGGCGTTTTGAATGGTGGTCGTATCGCTACCATTGAGCAGATGATTTTGGATCGCAATTTATCGCCCCATATCAGGCGCTTTGATGATTTTGATTGGCTCTGTTAGACCAGGATTGACATGCCGACCTGCCGGCTAACTCGCCGTCTCCCCATCGGGCGCCGGCGTCTTGACCCTCATCTCGAACGGCATCCCGCCCTCCCGGACGAGCGCCCTGAGGAACGCATTGACGGCGGTGGACATGGACAGGCCGAGCTCGTCCAGGATGGCCGTGGCCTCCTTCTTGACCTCCGGGTCGATACGGATCGTCGTGGCCGGTATGTTCGACGGCATGGCCTCACCCCTCCTCGTGTATCGCGGTGCGACCATTCTACCGCCTCTATGCGGCGGGCGCGGCCCAGTAGTCCATGTAGGGCGGCTCCACGTTGAACATGTCGCGGACGCGGCTCCTGCAGACGCCGTGCGCGAGCTGCCGCGCGACCGTGCGCTCGGCGGCGCCGGAATCGGTCGCCATGAAGGTTCGGCACCACCTGAACCAGGCGAGGTAGGCATCGAGGTGCTTCGTCGACACGCCCTTGAACGGCTCCATGAAGGCGCCGAGGAGCGAGTGGACGGTGTTGATCCGGTTGATGGTTCCCCCGGAGCGGTCCTTGGGGTCGTAGGCCGCGTGCGCGGCGACCTCGAGTTCCGCGAGGACATTGACGTAGACGGCCGCCCTGTCGGTCGCGACGACCGAGCCGGCCGCGATGCGGCCTCTCAGCGCGTCCATGGCGCGCTCCCTCGAAAGGGCGCCCCGCCCCGTGACCTCGAGGAACGTCTCGTTCGAGTCGTTCACGCCGGTCATGACGCAGATCCGCTCGCGCGACAGCCCGCGCCTGTGCACCTGCTTGCCGCGGTGCCGGGAGGGGCGCGGCATCGTGAACGACCCCTTCGCGTGGTTGCCCTTGAACGACTCGGGGAAGTAGGTCTCGTCGAGCTCGCAGCCGCAGCCCCGCTCGACCCTGAACGAGGGGGAGTAGGCCGAGAGGCACTCGATCAGCCTGTGGCGCATGGTGTAGGCGGTCTTGAGGCAAACGCGGCAGCGCCTCGCGCACTCGCGCAGGGGCAGCATGAGCACGAAGCACTCGGCGTAGGCCATCCAGGTCTCCTTCGGGAGCCTGCTCGTCCCCAGGATGCGCTCGCTGCCCATGCCGAAGGTCCTGCCGCAGCCCCGGCAGAGGTAGCGCTGCTCGCCGTTCTTCGATTTGCCCTTCTTCACGACCGCGACGGACCCGCAGCGCGGGCAGCGTTCGATTTCGTAGGCGGAGCCGGCCGCGTCGTCGAACGCCGCCGCGCGGATCACGTCCCTGACGGACTCGATAGCGCGGCGGCGCTCGGTCTTGCTGAGGTTCGCCATGCCCTTCTTGAAGTTGAGGACCAGGTCTTCGGCGTTCATGCTGCCCCCATCATCGCGGTCTACGGGGTCAAAGATATGGCACCGTGGGGACACATGTATGTCAATCCTGGTCTAACAGAGCCAAAGATAATCGTGGCGGCGAGCGCATTGCCGCCGTTGCCATCGGTGATAAGCACAAAGAACGAGAGCGTGGACAGCATGGCGGCACACGTCATGATGATATTCATATACGAGCGTCCGCGCAGGTCATACAGGGCGCCGGCAGCAAGCGCACTCACAACCAGCAGCAAGCGCGGCCAGTCACCCAGATCGATAGCGCCGGCGGCATGCGAGGTCGTAAGACCGGCATTGAGAGCCGCGAATACGCCGGTGAGGCAGGCGGTCGCCACCGTCAAGCGCACTACGGCACCCTGGAAGGCCGCCTTTGCCTCGGGATTATCGCGCCACTTGGCGCCATGCTCCGACGCATCGACCGATAGCTCGGCAATCTCGGCTTCGAACTCGGGCGCGGACTCATCGCGTAATTTAGCTCGGCGGGCACCGTGAAGCAGCCCAACCAGCGCAATCGCACAGGCAATAAGGACAAACTGTTGAGGAATGCCCGCAGGCATCACCATATGGTTGAGCACCTGTACCAAAATGCCCGCAGCATAAGAAACCGCCACGGCACGTGCCAGACAAGGCGTCTGCGCAAAACGCCGCGCCAGATTGGCATGAGCGGTCGATCCGCAGTAGCCCAGGGCGCAGTACGCCACCAGACCGCCCGCAATCACAACCTGAAACTGCGCCGCCATAATCAGCAGCAGCAATGCCGACACCAGCAGCACGCCCGTCATATCGCTCGTTGCATCGATTGTCTGGGGACGGCGATAGTACAGGAGAGGACGCACAAAATAGCCGATCACGCTCGCGCCGACGACGATGCTCTCGTAGATAACGACCTCGTTCGCCGGCACAAACTCGGCCACGCGCACGTCAAAGAGGTACTCGCCGGCCAAAAACGTGAAAAAGAAAAGCGCCAGGCACAGAATCTCCCGTATGCCCCGGCGCAAATATGCGGTTGTGTCTCCCAGGTCCCTCATGGTAACCCCCACCCGCTTAGATGTCCGGAAAACCATTTTAATGGAGAATGGGTCTTAGTATCCACGCAATGCCCGAACTGTTACGCATCCGGCGCAAATGCCCCAACAGCAGTTGCGGTGAAATAGTTCCTGTTTGACCGGCCCGGGCTGTCATTTAGGAACTATTCCACCGCAACATATAAAGGGGACTGGGTTGTTGATATCGGAAAAGGGAGGGAGGTGCCCGGGCCGAGGGAGCAACTCGGGATCGAAGCTCGGGTGTTAGTGCTCGGGCGTCAGGATCACCAGGGCGTCGTGCTCAAAGGAATGCTGAGCCACGCGCACGGTGCCGTCGCCATTGTCGCGAACGGGCAGCTTGGCGATACGCTTGGCCTCCATGTCGAGGGCCGTCGCCGACCAGCCGCGCGCACTATCGAGCTTAAACGTAAGTGCCGTGGTGCGCGGCAGATAGGTGACGACACGCTCGCCAATACGCGCCACACGGATGGACTCGCGCGCGTCATCGAGCAGCTCCTGTGCCGGGATAACGGCGAGAGCGTCGTCGCTAGCCGTGGCACCCAGGCCGGCAAGCACGTGCTCGATGGCGGCAAAATCCCACACGCCCGCAAACTGCAGACACTCCTGCCAGCGGAACGGCATGTCAAAGCCCTCGCCCAGCACCGAACCCTGGCTGCGCGATGTCTGCCAGTTCCAAACGCCGTGGGCGCCGTAAGTCACGCCCGCGCTGGCGCCGGCAAGGATCGAAGACCACACGCTCGCGCGACAGTCCTGCGCGGTAAAACGCCAGTACACGTTGCGCGACGCACCCATCTGCTCGTAGCAGGGCTCGGAGTTGACCATCGGCTTTTTGGGATAGCTGGCGATAAAGTCCTGCGGCAGGTGCCAGGCCTCGGGCTGGCCTTCGTAGTTGTGGCCGGGCTGGAACATATAGAAGTCCAGGCGGTCCAAATACTGCGCGGGAATCGTGCGGTTACCGCGATTGATGTGCATGGTACGCAGGGCCTCGGGCGCGCGCTTCGCAACCTCGTCGAGCGCATCCTCGTAATAGGCAATCGCCTCGTCACCGGCAAAGTCCGTGTCGCCCGTCACCACATAGACGGGATCGAACTCGCCCAGGTTCTCGACGACGCGGGCAACGTGGGCACGGACCTCCTCGCGCGGCATAACCTCGGCACCGCAACGCTCGGCGATCTTAGCGCCCCAGGTACCGGGCACGTAGTTGCACCACATGAGCACGAGCGCCGGACGAATGCCGTGCTCGACGGCAGCGCGGCACATGGCGGCGGCGCGATCCCAATACGCCTGGTTGGGTTGAGACCAATCAAAGCGCACGCCATCCTCGCTGGCATAGGGCCAAATGCCCAGATCGGGGCAGCAGCGATCCCACTGCGGCAGCGTGTTAATCTGCAGCACGTTCATGCCCTGCTCGGCGCGGCGGGTCAGATAGTAGTCCCAGTCGGCCTCGGGGATGCTGGTAAACGCACTCCAGCACGTATCGGCAAACCAAAAGAACGGCTTGCCCTCGCACAAAAAACCGTCATGACGACCGTTGACGGTCAGTTTTCCCAAACTCATCTGCATGTCCTTTCGCTCGATAAAGGAATTGCGAACCGGCAGAAGCTTTCGCGGTAACCCCTGATGCGAAAGCCCCCGCCGTTTAACAAACCCCTGCGGGCGGACACCACTTGCCCACTCCAGTCTACCTTGCAAGAAGGGCCCCGCCGGGCTTGCGCCTGACGGGGCCCTGTCGTGTAGGTAAGGTCGTATGCGACCGAATGGCTTGGCCTTAGGCCTCCATCTCGGCGAGCTCCTCCTTGGAGAAGCCGGCGACGAAGACGACGGCAGCGGCGATGACAAAGGAGATTGCCATACCGACGATAGCCCAGACGGTGTTCATCTGGCCACCCTGCAGGTAGTTGGTGAAGACCAGGAAGTTGGAGGCACCACCGGCGAGGTAGTAGGTAACACCCATGAGGCCGGAGAACACGGCGCCGATGGCACCGCCGATGAACATACCGAACATGGTGCGACGGAAGCGCATGAGGATACCGAAGAGCGCGGGCTCGGTGACGCCGCCGGCGATGGCGGAGATGACGTAGCCCAGGGCGAGACCCTTCTCGTCGGGGTTCTTCATCTTGAGGAAGGCACCGAAGGCGCAGCCCCAGACAGCGGCCATAGCGCAGTTGGTGGAAACGAAGACGAAGGGATCGTAGCCGGCAGCGATGATCTGAACCTGAGCGAGCAGGATGACGGGCATGTGCATGCCGCAGACCACGAAGAGCTGCCAGAAGGCGCCGAGGACGGCCATGACGATCAGGATACCGACGCCACCCATGTCAGCGAGACCGAAGAGGGCGTTAGCGATGAGGCTGCCGATCTCGTTGCCGAGCGGGGCGAGGACGATGAAGGCGATGGGGATGGTAACGATCATGGTGCAGAACGGCGTGAAGACCGTGGAGAGCACGTCGGGCATGACCTTCTTAAAGAACTTCTCGACGAAGTAGAGGACAGGCACCGAAAGGATAATCGGCAGGACGGACTGCTGATAGTTGGCAGCGGCGATCTGAATGCCGTAGACGGAGATGATTCCGCCGCCATCCTGGGTCGCGACACTCACGACGGACGGGGCCATGAGGGCGCCGCCGAGGAGCATGCCCAGAACCGGGGAGGCGCCGAGCTTCTTAGCGGCGGCATAGCCCAGGTAGATGGGGATAAAGGTGAACGTGGCCTCGTACAGGGTGGTGTAGAGGAACGTGTAGGTCGGATCGGTGTCAGAGAGAACGCCGAGCATGGTGGGACCGAGGACCGCAGCGATGGTGCGGAACAGACCGCCGGCCATGAGCAGCGGGATCAGCTGGGTCATGGAGCCCGACAGATAGTCGAGGATGATGTTCGGCAGGTTCTTGAGCTCGAACTTCTCCTTGGGAGCATCGAGGTTCTCGTCGACCGCGGCACCCTGCTTGACGCCGGACATGGCGACGAACTCGGCGAGCACCTTGGGCACGTTCTGGCCGATGATGACCTGGAGCTGGCTGCCGGCGAACTGGCAACCCAGAACACCCTTGACCTTCTTGATCTTCTCCACGTCGGCCTTGTTGTTGTCCTTGAGCGTCAGACGCAGGCGCGTCATGCAGTTGGTGGCGACGGAAACATTCTCCGCACCGCCCACGAGCTCGAGGATATCGGTGGCAATCTGCTTGTTATCTACTGCCATGGGACCCCTCCCCATATCATCGTGTGCCTACTCGTTTGGGCGTAGGCACGCCTTTGGCTCGGCGACTATAACCCCTTACGGCCACCGAACCCTTGGATACGCTGTCGTAAACAATGTGTTTACTGAACGTTTACGGGCTTTAGTTTACACGGAACGTCTAATTTGTGGCAATTTTGCCGTCTGTAGTCCGGTGAACGGTAGGAAATCGGGGGTGAACGTACTTGAACGGTAAGGGATTGTCTATTTGACGCTTTGCTGCTAAATGCCTATTTACGTGGTCTTTTAATTTGGTAAACACCTCTATTCTTTGTTGACCCATCAACAAAAGCCCTGCTAAATGGTGATAAACGAATGTTTAGTAATTTGTTGAGTGTTCATTTTGACCGTTTACCGAGTTCATCTGCCTGTTCTGTAGCTCTGCATTAAACTAAACATGTTTAAGTTGTATTGCCGCTGATGTTTACCACTCGCGGCGCAGAGGAGGCAGCTCATGGAACTCAAATCGTGCACCTACGCAACCGTCACCACGCTGGGAGACTTTGGCCCCTGGATCAGCAAAGTCGTGCTCGACCTGCCGTGCACCGTTCACGCCAACGATATCGATGCGCGCACCTTCCATATATATGTAGAGCGCCATGAACGCACGGGCGAGATCCTGATGCGCAAAGAGCGCGGCGCCGACCACGCCGCACCTTCCGTAGGCTATGTCGACGTCCTCGCCGCCTATCCGTGCGATGAGTGCGGACGCAAGCTCGCCTTTGGCACCCATGTGGCGCTCGAGATCGCCGAGCAGCGCCTGACCAAGAAGATCGAGGGCAGCGTGATGGGCTCGCGCTTGCTCGACGACCAGCTGCGCATCACGCAGCTCGCGGCCCTTCCCGGCAATGACGGTGACGATCCAACCTGCGGTCTGGTCTTTGACACCTGCCGCGGCGACATCTGTCCCGCGCTCAAGGGCTGGAGCAATGCCACGCAAAAGACCGCCGTCAACGGCATCGCGCTCGAGTACGGCTTCTTTGAGCCCAGCTTTAAGGCCGAGGACTCCGCCTGCTTCAACCCCTTCGCGCCCGAAACGACAGTCGTGCCCCAGAAGGCCCCGCTCGTGGTGTACCTGCACGGCGCTGGCGAGGGCAAGGGCGCTACGCAAGGCGAGGGCGCCACGCGCGCTTATATCGGCAACCGCGTGACGGCCATCAGCCAGGCGCAGATCCAACGCTACTTTGGCGGCTTTGCCTGGGTTCTCGTGCCGCAGTCGCCCACGTTTTGGATGGACAACAGCACTGAGCAGCTCGGCCACTCCAACCAGAGCATCTACTCCCCCGTCATTAAGGCGCTCATCGACGAGTTTGTCGCCGAGCATGCCGACCGCATCGACACCGACCGTATCGTGGTCGCTGGCCTTTCCAACGGCGGCTTTATGACGCTGCGCCTGTGCGCCGACTACCCCGATTTCTTCGCGGCGGGCCTTCCCTGCTGCGCGCCGTGGTACAACGCCACGGACGAGGACGTGACCGCCCTTGCCAAGACGCCGCTGTGGTTTACGCACTCCAAGGGCGATGAGCTCGTGATCCCGCAGGAGACCGTGCTGCCGCTCACGGCTCGCCTGCGCGCTGTCGGCGCCAACGTGCACCTCACGTACTTTAGCCATGTCGAGGACCTGACCGGGCGCTACCGCGAGGCCGACGGCTCGCCCAAGAAGACGTTCAACCATGGCGTGTGGATCCACCAATTCAACGACATGTGTTATCAAGACTTCGATGGGAGCAACGTACTCATCGACGGCGAGCCGGTGGGCTGCTGGGAGTGGTCGGCCAGGGTCGATAGGTAATCCGTCCCGGCGCGGGGCCGAGGGCTTAGTTTTGCAAACGTCCTCGGGCATGCATGGGTCGGCGCTTTGCGCTTCGCGCTGCGCCGACCCATGCCCCCTGTGGAATGTTTGCAAAACTAAGCCCCGGTCCCCGCTGCGTTTCCGTTGCTGTTGACCCTGGGTGAGCGCTTCCGGCGGGCCGCCGGGTTGACGGCGATGAGGGCGGAGGTCCCGTCTTGCCTTGCGCGTAACTGGCTGAGATTTATTTGGTTGGAGCTTTCTTATGTCCCAAGAGTTGACTCGGGTAATTGTTACTACTGATATGGAAGTCGATGATATGAACTCGATCGTTCATTTGGCTCTGTATCTTAATGTGCTTGACGTGCAGGCTGTGGTGTATACGGCTTCGCAGTATCACTTTCTTGGGGATGGCGTGCATACGCTCGGTGATGTGAATCCGCATTGGCGGACTAAAGGGCGTCGCTCTTATGAGTGGAATGTTGTGCCCCATGAACCTGATCCCACGGCTGGGGAGCTTCGTGAGTATCGACCGTTTCCTGAGCATTGGATCGAGAGCCTCTGGAGCAATGAATATGCCCAGGCTTGGCCTCAGCTGCAGGCTAATGCGGCCGCTGCCGGTGAGCCGCCGTTTCCTTCGCCGGCTCAGATGATTGAGCGTACCTTTGTGGGCAACGTTGCCTTTGAGGGCGATGTGCGTGAGGAGACTGAGGGTTCGCGCGTGATTGCTCAGGCAATCTTGGATGATGACCCGCGTACGCTTTGGCTGCTCAGCTGGGGCGGCATGAATACCATTGTTCGTGCGCTCATGAGCATTGCTGAGCGCTATCGTGATACGCCCGAATGGCCTTCTGTGCAGCAGCGTGTCTATCAGAAGGTGCGCGTGATGGGCGTCGCCGATGGCGTGGGGCAGGACAATTCTTGGCTCGACCATGGGCATGAACTCTTCCCCGATCTCATCTTTTGGTGTGTGCCCTATATGTATGGCGGCTACGTTGACGCCAAGATGGCTCAGCCCGATACGCTGCCGCTGTTCCAGGCTCCCTGGCCCGAGCAGAGTCTCACGCAGGACAACGGTCCCCTTATGGCGCGCTATATGCTCTATGGCGATGGCAAGGTCTACGAAAACGAGCCCGAGCGCTTTCAGTTTGGCAAGCATGCGCGCTTGGACTGGGGCCTGGAGGGCATGCCTGCGATGCAGTTTGAGCGCGGCGACTTTATGGCCGAAGGCGACTCAATGACCTATATCCCGCTGCTGCCGTTTGGCCTGCGCGGCATCGATAACCGCGACTTTGACACGTTGCTCGGCCGCATGTTCCTCGACGGGCATCCCGACTCGGACGCACCTGCCGGCTTTGCAGCCATAGGCACGCCCGTCGATGGCAATCCTAATCCCTATCTGCGCGCCTATCAGGAAGACTTCGCCGCCCGCGCGCAGTGGTGCGCCCACGAGCCCGCGGCCTGCTCGCATCCGGCATATGTTGCCGAGGTCACGGGCGACATGAGCGCCGCAGCCGGTGAGCGCGTTGACCTTGCAGCGACCATCGTCGACCCCGATGGCAGGGGCTTCGATGCTCATTGGAATGTCACCATGGGACCGTCGCGCTATGCAGGCGCTCAAGATCTGTCGCTGTGGCAGGAATGCGCGACGAACGCCACGTTCACCGTACCCACCGATGCACAACCCGGCGACCGCATCGTGCTCACCCTCAGCGTGCAGACGCGCGCCGAGCGTCCCTGCACCCGCTACGCCCAGGTCGCCATCACCGTCGCGTAGCAAGCGGCGGCACCCACATTCGGCACGGAGTGTCCCCAACCGCCACTCATTTAAGTACGTCCCCAATGAGTGGCCGAAGACTGCCCCCAACGACTAGTCGTTTAAGAACGTCCCCGATGACTACCCAGAAGTTGCGGTGGAATAGTTCCTGTTTGGCCTTCTATGGCCCACATTTAGGAACTATTTCACCGCAAGTTATTTGGGGATGAAAAATGGGCCATGTGTCCCAGTTGTGGAGACCTCTTGAGCCGTCTGGGTATCGTGAAAGATCGCGCGCTCCCCCATCATCAAAAGTGACACACGCTACCTGTTGATGGGAGGCAACCATGGGCTTCTTTGACAAGATGTTCGAGAAGAAAGAGTGCGCGATTTGCGGTACCGAGCTGGGACTTCTAGGTAAGACCAAGATCAACGAAGGCTACCTGTGCAAAGAATGCGTCGGCAAGCTCTCTCCCTTCTTTGGCGGTTATCGCTCTAGCACCGCGGACGACATTCGCGAGCAGCTCGCCTATCGCGAGGCTAACGCCGAGCGCCTGGCATCGTTCAACCCCACGCGCACGCTCTCGGCCGGGCGCACCAATATTATGCTCGACGAGGACGCGGGCCTGCTGATCATTACCTCGCAGACGCGCTGGCGCGACGCCAACCCCGACATCATCGAGTTCTCGCAGGTGCTCGGTTGCGATATGGATATCGACGAGCACCGCACCGAGATCTATCGCGAGACCGAGGACGGCGAGCGTGAGAGTTATGACCCGCCGCGCTACGACCTGGATTACGACTTCAATCTGACCATCCACGTCAACACGCCGTACTTTACCGAGATCGACCTGCGCGTGAACGACTCCACCATCGAGCAGCGCGGGTCCATCGAGTACCGCGAGGCCAAACGTCAGGCAACCGAAGTCCGCGACGCGCTGGTGCAGCTGCGTCAGGAGACGCGCGACAGCGTCGTTGCCGCCAAGGCCCCCAAGACTGCGGTGACCTGCCCCTTCTGCGGTGCCACCACCATTCCCGATGCCAGTGGGCGCTGCGAATACTGCGGCGGCGCCATCGGCGCCTAGCTCCCGGCACGGAAAGGACCGATCATGGCCTTCGAAAGCGTTAACTACCAGTGCCCCGCGTGTGGCGGCCCGCTCCACTTTGCCAGCGCCGAGCAAAAGCTCGTCTGCGACTATTGCGACTCGCGCTTTGAAGTCGAGGAAGTCGAGGCCCTCTATCGCGAGCGCCAGGACAAGGCAGATGCCAAAGCCGATGCGGCGGCCGCAACATCCAAGCCCGCATCCGACGATGCGGTGCAGGAGCTTGCCGAAAACGCCGGCTATATCTGCTCGTCGTGTGGCGCCGAGCTGATCTCGGACGGCACCGTCGCCGTCACCACCTGCCCGTACTGCGGCAATCCCGCCGTGGCACCCGGCCAGCTCTCGGGCGACTTCTCCCCCGACCTGGTGATTCCGTTTAAGCTCGGGCGCGACGATGTCTTGGCCGCGCTCAAGGAGCACTACAAGGGCAAGATCCTGCTGCCCAAGAGCTTTGTCACCGGCAACCACATCGACGAAGTCCAAGGCGTCTACGTGCCGTTTTGGCTCTACGGCGCCCGCGTGGACGGCGAAGTGCACTTTGACGCAACCAACGAGACCGTGACCGAGGAATCCGACCGCACCGTCACGACCACCGACCACTACGATGCCTACCGTAAGGGCAATATCTCGTTTGAGCGCGTGCCCGTCGACGGATCGTCCAAGATGCCCGACGGCCACATGGACGCCATCGAACCGTTTGACTACGACGCGCTGCGCCCGTTCTCGGTCGCCTACATGCCCGGCTACATCGCCAACCGCTACGACGAGGACTGCGAGACTTGCAAGGCCCGTGCCGAGCGCCGTATGGAAGAAAGCACGATCTCGGCCCTGCGCGAGACCGTTATCGATGAGTACGACGATGCCTCGGTCGAGAGCAAGCAGCTCGACTACACCTGGGAAGACAGCGACTACGCGCTGTTCCCCGTCTGGATGCTCTCAACCTCATGGAATGGCAAGAGCTATCTGTTTGCCATGAACGGCCAGACCGGCCGCATGGTCGGCGAGCTCCCCTGCTCCAAGCCCAAGCTCATTATCGCCTCGCTGCTGTTCTTTGTGATCGGATTTATCCTCTCCCAGATTCTCTTTATGGGCGAATACGCCTTCGATCCGGATTACCTCAGCTTTGATATCGAGGGCATCCTCATTAACATCGTGGCGCCGCTAATCATCGTGATCATCGGAGACGTGTTGCTGGTAGGCCAGCTCAAGACAGCCAACGAGGCAACCCACGCCGACGAGTACTGCGGTGAGCTCGACCTGGTCGAGAAGCACGACACCTTCAGCCACACCGAGACCACCGTTGTCATGAAGGACGACAAGGACGACTAAGTAACCCGATCAACACCACCCGGACTTTGACGAGAAAGGAAGATCACCATGGGACTCTTGAAAGCTGGATTGGGAGCTGCCGGCGGCGTCATGGCCGACCAGTGGAAGGAATTTATCTACTGCGAATCGATGCCCGCTGACGTCTTGGCCTGCAAGGGCGTTAAGCGCACCGGCGGCCGCAGCTCCAACACGCATGGCGAGGACAACGTCATCTCCAACGGCTCCGTCATCGCCGTCAACGACGGCCAGGGCATGCTCGTGGTGCAAAACGGCAAGATCATCGAAGTCGCGCTGGAGCCCGGCGAGTTCGTCTTCGATACCGGCAGCGAGCCGAGCGTCTTTAGCGGCAACCTGGGCGATTCCATCAAGGAGACCTTCGCCAATATCGGCAGCCGCTTCACCTTCGGCGGCGACGCGGGCAAGGACCAGCGCGTCTACTTCATTAACACCAAGGAGATTATCGGCAACAAGTACGGCACCGCCTCGCCCGTGCCCTTCCGCGTGGTCGACAACAATATTGGCCTGGACGTCGACATCTCCGTGCGCTGCAACGGCGAGTATTCGTACCGCATCACCAACCCGTTGCTGTTCTACACCAATGTGTGCGGCAACGTGACCGATAGCTACACGCGCGACAAGATCGATAGCCAGCTTAAGTCCGAGCTGCTCACCGCCCTGCAGCCCGCCTTTGCCAAGATCTCGGAGATGGGCATCCGCTACAGCGCCATCCCCGGCCACACCACCGAGCTCGCCCGCGCGCTCAACGAGGTCCTCTCTGCCGATTGGCGTGACCTGCGCGGCGTCGAGATTGTGAGCTTTGGCGTCAACTCCATCGCCGCCTCGCAAGAGGACGAGCAGATGATCAAGGATCTGCAGAAAGCCGCAGTCATGCGCGATCCCACCATGGCGGCAGCCAACATTGCCAGCGCCCAGAGCGACGCAATGCGCGCGGCAGCCGCCAATCCCAACGGCGCGATGGCAGGTTTTATGGGCATGGGCATGGCAGGTGGCATGGGCGGCATGAACGCCAGCCAGCTGTTCGCCGCCGGCCAGGCACAGCAGCAGGCCGCCCCGCAGCCGGCTCCGGCACCCGCTTCCGCACCGGCTCCTGCCGCTGCTCCCGCGGCCGGCACATGGACCTGCAGCTGCGGTGCCACCAACACCGGCAAGTTCTGCTCCGAGTGTGGCAGTCCCGCACCCGCCCCGGCACCGGCCAAGTGGTTCTGCCCCAACTGCGGCAGCGAAAACGGCGGCAAGTTCTGCAGCAACTGCGGAACGCCCAGGCCCTAGCCCCTCTATCTGGTAATTGGCGGGGGATCCGCCACCCCCGCATTTGCTTCTATGGGTTTCGTTCGATAAAGGAGGACACCATGAAGACAACGTTCAAAAAGTCCGTACTCGCATTTCTGACATGCGTCCTTGCGCTCGCCTTTGCCCTGACGGGCTGCAGCGGCGGCGGCAAAGACCCCAAGGCCAACTTCGTCGGCAGCTGGGAACTCTCGGGTGGAACCCTGGAGGGCGAAGAGCTGACCGACGAGTACATGGATATGCTCGAGGAGTGGGGCGTCAACTGCATCCTGATCCTCGATGAAGACGGTACAGGTGCCCTCGACCTGTTCCTTGAAGTCGTCGACCTTAAATGGGAGGCAAAGGACGCCACCACCGTAACCATCACCGCCGAAGACGAGTCACATGACATGAAGCTCAAGGACGGCAAGCTCATCCTCGAAGAGGATGACGGCAATCTTGTCTTTACCAAGTCTGACAAGGACCTGTCCGGCACGGTGAAGAAGGATCGCGAGGCGGCCGAGAAGGAAGAAGAGATCGACGAGGCCGTCGAAGACGACGACGTCCAGAAGATTGAAATCTCCCCCGCCGTCACCGTTGCCGATGACGACCTGTGCACCATCACCATCACCGAGAAGTTCAAGGACGACTGGGGCGACATCGGCTTTGTCGTCAACATCACCAACAAGAGCGACAAGGACCTGACCTTCTACGCTCCTTCCGGCAAGACCAACATCAACGGCACCATGAAGGAACCCTGGTTCTCGGCTCACCTGATGCCCGGCACCAACGCCACCGAGGAATTCACGTTCTCGAGCGGCGAGCTTGACAGCCTTGACGACCTGGTCAACACGACCATCGGCATCGACGCCTACCTGACCGATTCCTACGAGGACGTCGCCTCCTACAGCGCAACCATCGCGTAGCGGCACGTAACATCAGCCGCGGATTGGCGGACACATCCGCACACACCAGACGGTGCTGCAGGAGTTGATCCTGCAGCACCGTCGCTTTATGCCGACGGCACTGCCCATACAAGCAGGCCGCCCGCCGTTTTTAGATGCGAAACGGTGGGCGGCCTATCTTTGCGGCGCCGGAACACGGGTGAGCGCGTCGATTACGGGCGCTCCATGTTGGGAACGATGCTGCCCTCGGTCACCGCATGCACGGCCAGGCGCATGATGTTGTCGTAGCCGGTCTTGCTCAGGATCTCCGAGATGCGGCGCTTGATGGTGCCCTCACTCATAAACAGCTCGGCCGCGATCTCGCGACGACTTTTGCCCTCGCAGGCAAGGCGCAAAATCGATAGCTCGACATCGTCGAGGGCTGCTGTGCCCGAAAAAATGCTCTCGGGCGGCTTGGGAAACGTGCAGTAGCCAGCCAACGTGGAGCGCATCACGGCGAACAGCTCGTCGATACCGACGTTCTTGTACACAAAGCTATCGACGCTCGCCTCGCGGGCCTGATCGACAAAGGTGATCTCGGGCATGCCTGTCATGATAATGATGCGACACTCGGGCAGCTGCTCCTTGATGCGTGCCGCCGCCACGATGCCGTTTGAATCGTGTTCGGTGCACACGTCCATCAGTATCATGTCCGGGCGCTCCTTGAGCGCGACACCCAAGGCCTCGGAGGCATCGGCGATCGCGGCAACGACGGTCATATCGGGCTGGTCGCCAACGGAGCGCGCCAGGCTCTCGCGCAGGATGGCCTGATCTTCGACAATTAACACGCGGATCATGAGTTTCTCCTTTGGGACGTGTCGTTGGCGTTAAGCGGAACGGATACCGTAAGCGTAAAGGGCGGGGTGGCGTGGACCTCTAGGCTGCCACCCAGATCTTGCGCGACATACCTCATACCTGGGATACCCGTTCCCTCGCGATACGATACGGGGGCCGGGGACCCGTCGTTAGAAATCGTCATGTGCGCGACGGCGTCAGCATCCGTCCCCTCCTGCCACAAGCGCACATGGACCCGATGCGCCTGCGCATGCTTGGTGGTATTGGTCGAGGCTTCGCGGATAATCTGCAAAAAGGCTGCAGCGACACGCACGTCGCTTGGCAGCTCGCCCTCCACATCGATCTGCACGCTCACCAGGCCAAAGGCATGGACGATATCGCCCAGTTGCTCTGCCGGTTCGGTGTTGCCCCCGCTGCGCAGATCGGCAGCGATTGAGCGCAGCAGCGGGTCGATCTGCTCGAGTGACTCGTCATCCAGGCGCCCCTCCTCCAGATAGCGATGGAGGATGGACAGGCGCTGCCCGATCACGTCGTGCACGCGAGCGCGCATACGCAGATAGGCCGCATTGTCGGCAACTTTTTTGACTTCCTCGATCTGGGCCTGGAGCTCTTGACCCGCGAGCTCAAGCAGGTGGTTGGCTTGCGCTAGGCGATCATGGGCATGCGCATACTCTGTTACATCCAGACCGATAATGCGCTCAAAGAGGCGGCCCGAAACCATAACGTCATCGTGCACAAACAAGCGAATCTCGGCGGGAGAAACTTCGACCACCGCCCGCGCCTCACCAAAGCGGTCCAGATTAATCCGCACGCGGTTCCTGCTGCTTTCGGGCATTTGCATGCTGAGCTTGCGCAGGTCGTTCCATGTGCCGCTCATGTCACCTAGATCGGTGGGCATATGAAGTTCCACCAGGTTTTTGCGCATGCAGCGGTTCATGAGCAGCGGACGGCCCCTCGGGTCCAGATACAGGATGCCCACGGGAATCACGTTGATGGTCTCGATCGTCGAGAACGCGGTGATATCCTCCTGGCGGTTACGGACGTCCATCAAGAGCGCCGCGATGGACCGGAACAGAAAGAACGCTCCCTCTGCGATAAGGACAACGGTCCACGCCGAGCCCATGGCAAAAACCACCGGCGGTGTAACGGCGACAACAAGCAGCAGCTCGACCAGCATGACGGGGCGACGATAGCGCACCATAAGCACCACGCCATAGGCAAAGATCGCGGCATTGAGCCACAGCACTCCGCCCATTGCCCTGGCGCAAACGTCAAGCGGCGCCACCAGATACGAGCCAGACGACGCGAACAAGATGAGCGCCGAAATAACTAGGTGAAGCACAAGGCTCGCCTCGTAGGCACAAATCACCTTACGGTTATAGGACGAGCGGCGCGATGAAATGAGCGGGACGTGGATCGTCTGCAGACACGCAGCCAGGGCAAAGACAACATCGAGCGCAACGATTTGGGGAAGGATGAGCGAAATCTGCATCGTCACTCACCCGCCCTCGGCATCAAGACGATCATGCGCAGCTGGCCGGGCTCGCCCTCAAGGCGGTATGCCACGTTGCGCCCTTGCAGAGCGCTTTCGAGCTCTTGCGCAGCGGGCGTCTGCGAAAGATCTGCATCATCGTTGGAAAAAAGCGTGGCGCGCAGCTCGACACTGCATCGGTCATGGTCGCCCAAGTGATACATAAGCGCCGGATGGTCGGTGGTGTAGGCAAAAAACGCAAAGTCATACACGCAGTCGTACAGGGCGCTTACCGTACTGGCGTGCATCGGGCGCCGTATGGCGATAATCGAAGCGCAATCGACATCGATGGTGCGCAGGTCGCTTGCGAGCTCATTGGCAATGAGTTGAATGCGGTCGCGATCAAAACCGCTCTCCCCGTGCTGCGCCAACGTGAGCGACCCTTTGCGCTTGCAATAGGCGACGAGCATCTTGGCGCGCTGCAGCATGCGGTAACGCTCGTGTGAAGACGCCTCGTCGGTCAACGGTGGCAGCGAGCTCAGCAGGTCGTACATCTCTTCGAACGCGCGGGCAAGCGCCTGGTCCACGTCTTGGACTAGCAAGGTCTCGGCCTCTTGATCTGCCAGATGCGTCTTAAGATCGTAGTCGGCCGTGAGCAGCTCATTTTGGCGCTGCAGCTCCATGCGACGATGTGCCAGTTCACGGTTAAGCTCGTTGAGCTCCGAGACGTCCTGGGCAAGGAGAGCCGATCCACCCAGCAGCGGAAAGGCGCGATACATTACATCGGGATCGGACGCCACGGCAAAGGCGTGAGCGTGCCCGTGCTCTTGGACCCGCAACTCCTCACGCACGCCTACCGGCATTGGCTTTGACACCGGCGTGACATAGACTTCCTGCAGGTCACGCGTTAGAACTTTGAGGTCAAGCGGCAAGGTGCCGACAATACCGGCGATATCGTGGTACGACGGGATGACACCGCAATCGAGACAGATTTCCATCGCCACCACGCACAGGACGCAGTAGACAAGTGAAAAATTAAGCCTCCATGCCCAGGGCACACGCAGCGCATATGAAATGGCAAAGAACGCGCCGCCCAATAGGACAAGCGCGGCCGTGCCCGAGAAACGCTGAATACGAAAAGACGAGGACCGTCCTACCAAGATAAAAAAGGCAACGAAGTTAAAGGCTGTCCATACCAGAACGGTACCGTAGCCCCAACCATATGTGTAATCGTTGCTCTAGGTTCCACTCGATCGATCGAAATGGAAGACCTGCTGATGAACATCGTTAGTAAGCACAAAGCCGATAAGCAGGACAGCCATGACCCACAAAACGGTGCGGTACCGACGCCCCATACGATGCTGTTCCAAACCCGCGAGGCGCAGACCGCACAGCTGGTAGATCAGCGGAATGAGCGTCATGGGCACGTAGTACAGGTACCACAGCACGGTGGCATAGAGCGGCGTGAACGACTTATATTTGAGGATGACCTCGATCATCCACAGGGCACAAATGGCGGCGATGGCAACAAGGCGGCGGCGCAAGACGTAGTCCAAGCAGCGTAGGTACGCCAACACACCCCAGATTGAAAATGCAATTGCGGCGACAAGCAGCGGGAGAGAGCTCGAGTGGACGAGCGCATCCACGACCTCTTCGGACACCTCGCTATAGGCGGGCACGGTGTTGGAAAGCTTGGGGTCGGAGGCGAACAGTGCCGGCAAGACTGCCAAAAGCATAAGGAACAGCGCGGTAATGGCGCCGGCGATAACAAAGACGCGGTGGCGATACACGCCATGCGATATGCCAACAAGGAATCGCGGCATGGCGAAGAGCCTGCCGCCCCTAAGATCCGCCACGGGCGCGGATCGGGCAGTCGCGTGGCCGATATGTCGCTCGCGGGTACCCATAGTGCTTTTAGTGTACCGACAGGCGGGCCCAAAAAGCGGGCCACATGTCCCAAAATCCGCCGACGGCGAGGGACGTCGCCAGCGACTAGTCGTTTAAGAACGTCCCCAATGACTAAGACAAAACGAGCGAGGATTTTTGGACGCCCAAATGGCGAGAGTGGATAATCTCCCACTTTGAGCCCACAAACAGGCTAAAAACGGGAGATTATCCACTCTCATTCTGCGGGCACTCATTTAAGTACGTCCCCAATGAGTGCTTTCACTTCTTTTAACAAAACGCCCGGCGGGCATTAACTGCTCGCCGGGCGTTTTGGTTAGGAGGCTATGGTTGTTGAGAAGCCTTAGGCCAGGTCCTCGCCGTTCGTCTCGATGACGTGTTTGTACCAGTCGAAGCTCTTCTTCTTGGAGCGCTTGAGGGTACCGTTGCCGGCGTCGTCGCGGTCGACGTAGATGAAGCCGTAGCGCTTGGACATCTCGCCCGTGCCGGCCGAGACCAGGTCGATCGGACCCCAGGTGGTGTAACCCAGCAGGTCGACACCGTCCTCGGTCACCGCGTCGCGCATCGCGGCGATGTGCTGGCGCAGGTAATCGATACGGTAGTCGTCGTTGATGGAGCCGTCCTCCTCGACAACATCCTTGGCGCCCAGACCGTTCTCGACCACAAACAGAGGCTTCTGATAGCGGTCGTACAGGTCGTTGAGGGTAATGCGGAAACCTAGCGGATCGATGGCCCAGCCCCACTGGCTCTGCTGCAGGTAGGGGTTCTTGGCACCGGCGAAGGCGTTGCCCTGGGTCTTCTCGACATCGGGATTGTCGGCGCCCGCGGAGCAGCGGGTGGAGTAGTAGCTAAAGCTGATGAAGTCGACGGTGTTGTCGGCCAGGATCTCGCGGTCCTCGTCGGTCATGCCCACATCGATACCCAGACGCTCGAGCTTCTTGACGGCATAGGCCGGGTAATAGCCGCGGCTCTGGACGTCGACGAAGAAGTAGTTGTCCTGGTTGTCGAGCTGTGCCTGGCGCACGTCGCCCGGACGGCAGCTGTAGGGATAGTAGCTACCGGCGGCGAGCATGCAGCCGATCTTGACCTCGGGGTCTATCTCGTGGGCGATCTTGGTGGCCCAAGCGCTGGCGACGAGCTCGTTGTGGGCGGCCAGGTACTCGACGGCCTCCTTGTTCTCGCCCTCCTCAAAGACCAGGCCGGCACCCATAAACGGCAGGTGCAGAATCATATTGATCTCGTTAAAGGTGAGCCAGTACTTCACCAGGCCCTTGTAGCGAGTGAAGATCGTGGTCGCGAGGTTCTTGTAGAAGTCGATGAGCTTGCGGTTGCGCCAGCCGCCGTATTCCTTGATGAGGTGAATCGGGCAGTCGAAGTGCGTGATGGTCACGAGCGGCTCGATGCCGTGCTTCTGGCACTCGCGGAACACGTCCTCGTAGAAGGCCAGGCCGGCCTCGTTGGGCTCGGTCTCATCACCGTTGGGGAAGATACGGGTCCATGCCAGGCTCATGCGGAAGGTCTTAAAGCCCATCTCGGCAAAGAGGGCGATGTCCTCCTTGTAGTGATGGTAAAAATCGATGCCGGTCTGCGCGGGATAGTAGTAGCCGTCCTCGAAGTCGAGCATCTTGCGCTGGCCGGAGACCACCGCGAAGCGCTCGGAGCCGTGCGGGGCCACGTCCACGTTGGCCAGGCCGCGGCCGTCCACGTTGTAGGCGCCCTCGCACTGGTTGGCAGCCGTCGCGCCGCCCCACAGGAAGTCATTACGGAAAGCCATGCATCGATCCTTTCATACGCTGCTTGTCGTGGTTTCAGTATCCCCCACAAACAGCGCGCCGCTCAACGGCAACGGCGCAGGTCGACACTTCTTTTCGCTCCCGCATATCGGCAGACGGTGCGCTCCTGACACTTTTTGATACCTCGCGTGCACGAAAAAGCACCCGCCCACACGCCGCGAACGTCAAGTGAGTAGACTTTTTGGCAAAACTCAACCAGACCCGCCTTTGACGCCATCAAAACCGACGCTCCTATAAGTTGTCAATAGGCAGTTTGCGGGAGCGCTCCCTCCAATTCGCACAGGAGCTCGTAATACCTCCTCTCCAGTTTCGTCGACCGCCGTCTCCCATGTTCCAGGTGACCGAGTGAGGCCGCGGA
>DBGEDL010000009.1:0-9745 GCA_048375035.1 Collinsella sp. | reverse complement strand
AGGAGCGCCGGGTCGGCAAGTACGTGCTGCCTGTCTTGCGTTTGGACATCGATCTCGATAGGGCCTGCCTCCGTCCCGCGCGTAAGGCTGAGAGATCCGGCTGGCTTCTCGAAATGAGCGTCTGTGTCTTTGGCGCTGACGGCGTAGAACAGCAGGGACGCTTCTCCCGCCGCGATGGCATCGGTGCCGGCTTTGGTCAGCCGCAACGATGCCGTGAATGAGAGGGTGGGCTGCGTGTCGTCTGCATTCGCGGCGGCGCAGCCCAGACATATACCGCCTCCTTTCTCAAAAAACGTACCGTCGAAGGCGACCTTCGCTCCGTTCGCCGAGTCATCGACCGAAGCGATGTCGATGCGTAGCTCCAAATCGCAAGGATCGTCATCTGCATCGAGCACAGCCGAGCGCCACGTGCAGATGGCGCATCCTGCCTGGGAGCCGTTCGTCTTGTCCGAACGCTTGATATCCACGACTATCGAGCCGTCCGTGTCCTGGCGAAGGCACCCCAAGGTCGAGACTGTTGCCTGCGTGAGCGAAAAGCGCTTGCACGCAATGACGCTCGACGGGTCTGGTGCGGGGCTTAGGGCTGCTGGCAAGGAGTCCGCCATGACGGGGGTCGCCCAAGCGGCGACAGGCGTTCCGGTTGCGAGTGCGCCGCAGAGCGCGACGGCGGGCAAAAGGTTCTTCGATGCCATGGGGTCTCCTTGCTTTATATTGTGCGAGCTGGTTGTGTCTTATTGCTGGTTGCGTTTGATGCACAGTCCGAGGCCGGTGGCTCCCGCGCCCGCTGCAGCGACGCTTGCTGCCAAGAGCTGCTTTTTGTCGCCTGTCTGCGCCAACGGTTCCTGGTGGTTGCCGCGGTCGAGCCCCGAGAGGTCGACCGTCACTTGCGTGGCGGCCTGAGCCTGTTCTTGCTGGGCAAAGGCCATGGCTGGCCCAAACGCTAGGATGCTGACGGCGGCGGCCAGGGCGATCACCTTATGCCGTGTGCGCACCGGGCTCGACCGTCCAGGTGATTGTTGCAACTTGATCGCCTTCGCCGGTTACGTGGAAGATGTCGCGCGTGACGCGGGCGACATTTCCGCTCGTCTTGAGCTTGATCTTGTCCGAACCGCCGGCAATACCCTGATAGCCCATATCAAAGGTTGCGTTTTTGGAAAGATCGATTCCCGTTCCCTGCATTGCGGTACTGGCGTCTTGGAGCGCGCCTTCGGGACCGACCTTAAAGTCGATGGAGTTCTGAGCGGTTCCGGTCTTCGCGTCGGCGGCAATGGTCCAGGTGTTCATGGCATCGATCTTCATGTTGGTGACATGGATGCCGTAGGCCGAAAGGTTGTCGATGGTGGTTGCATCTTCTGAGGGGCCCTGAAGCGTGCCGTCGGCCTTGGCGACGAACGGAATAACCGTCGGAACTTTGAAATTAACGTTGTCGATCTCGGTCTTGACCATTACCTTCGTGCTTCCAACACGCCCGGCTGCCATAGCTGGCGTCGGGGCGGCGCCCATTGCGAGCGCGAGCGCGAGCCCTGCGCCCACGACGAGCGCTCTGGCTCCGTTCATGTTCCTGGTGATGTCCATGGTCGTTCCTTTCTATTCGCCGCGGGCCGTCCCCGCGATGATTGGACGAATGCTGGTGAATTGCGTGCGGCGCCGCGTCGGCCGGAAAGCTAGTTCTCGGCTTGCTCAACCCGTACCTTGACACGTGTCGGATTGCCGTGGCTGTCGAGGGTCTTGGCATCGAGTGCCTGGATCTCGATGTACGCCTCGCCTTCTTTGATGTCGCCGGCGGGGCACGTTTCGATTGTCTTGCCGGTCTTGACCACACCGGATTCGTACATGGTCTCGTCGTTTTGGATGACGCGGAATCGCTGGGGAAACTTGTTGTCTTGGACGTTTTGCACGTTGACGCGCAGCTTGCCGTCCTCCCGCAGCTGAGCGACCGGTGCGACCGAAATCGTCATCATGTTGTCGCGGACGATGGCGTCGAGCTCATCTTGGATTTCCTGACGCGTTTTGCCCTCGGCCGTCGTAACCGAAGCGCCCGCCTCGGGTACGGGCTGCGACTGCCAAGCGTATAGTCCTACGGCGACAAGGGCACAGACGATGGCCAAGCAGGCAACGATGAGCTTCTTGCGACGACTCAGACCTGCAAAGTGGGGTGGCTTTTTCGCGCTCATGCGGCATCCTTGGCGGTATAGATGCGCGCAAAGGTGGACGGGTCCGCTCCAAAGAGCATGCGAAGCATCAGGCGGCGCGAGTAGACAAGCTCGTCGAAGTCGGGAGGGAGCTCGATGTCGTGGATACGTGCGATGTGGTGGGCGAGCGCCGAGAACGACTCAGGGTCGCAGATCACATCGGTGGTAACGTGGTAGACCGTCGTATCGGGGAATGCCTCTTCGTCGAAAGGCAGGAGATGGGGATCGTCGTCGACTTCGATGGCGATGCCGTACTGGGGCCAGTAATATGCCATGGGAATCTCCCTGCTTCTGGGGCCAAAACTTCTATCGGTTTTGGCTGTCGACGCCGACCGTATCAGCCGCTACTTGACCAATTTCTAACCAAATGCTTGACGGATTGGCGTCTCCGCAGGTAAAAGGCGGCAAAAAATACTCCAACTTTTTTCGAGCGACAATCACGCGGTCGGCGACGGCGGGGCCATATGTGTCAAAAGCATCGTCTGCCGAGGAAATCAAGCCGCTCGCCGAATTGCACGAACGTAAAAATCGCCAATTATGGAGACGGTCTCGAACACGTCGACGAAACGATGCGGTAACATCTCCCTGCAAACACTGTAGTTAGCTAAAGGGGAGTTCGCGTGTCTGTAACCATCAAACCCTTCACCGACGAGTTCGAAGAGTATGGTCGCGATGAGTCTCGCGCATCGGGCGAGGCCTCGAGCATCTCGTTTCCGACAACGGAAGACGAGGTCCGTGCCATTTTGGAAAAGCTCCATGCCGAGCGTGTCCCGGTAACGGTTCAGGGCGCCCGAACCGGCCTTGCCGCCGGTGCCGTGCCCCACGGCGGGCATATCCTCAATACTTCCCGTATGAATCGCTACTTGGGCCTTCGCCGCGATGAACAAGGCCGCTTTCTACTGCGTGTGGAGCCGGGCGTCGTGCTCTCGGAGCTGCGCAAGCAGCTGAGCAAGAAGGTGCTGCCGATCGCTGGTTGGGACCAGGCATCGCTTGAGGCCTACGAGGAGTTCCAAGAGGCCCCGGAGCAGTTTTTTCCCACCGATCCCACTGAGGCATCTGCCTGTCTGGGCGGCATGGCGGCATGCAACGCCTCCGGCGCCCGCAGCTACGCTTACGGCCCCATGCGCCCGCATATCACGGGACTCCACGTCGCGCTGGCTGATGGCGATTTGCTTGAGCTTCAGCGCGGCGAGGCTTTTGCCCAGGGCCGCCACCTGTCGCTCGTGACGGCAGCGGGCCGTGCACTCGAGCTCGATCTTCCTGACTACACCATGCCCAAGACAAAAAATGCCTCAGGCTATTTCGTTGCGGACGAAATGGACGCCATCGACCTCTTTATCGGTGCTTGCGGCACGCTCGGCGTTATCACCGAGCTCGAGATTGCCCTGCAGGCGGCGCCTGCGGTCGTTTGGGGTGTGAGCTGCTTTTTCGATAGCGAAGACAAGGCCGTGTCCTTTACCGATTCCGTGCGCCCCGTCCTGTCCCATGCGGCTGCCATCGAGTACTTCGACGCTGGCGCCCTGGATATTCTACGTCGCCAGCGCGAGCAGTCGACCGCGTTCGCCTCGCTGCCGGCGCTCGACAAAGACGCTAAGGTCTGTGTTTACGTGGAGCTCGACTGCGACGACGAAGCCCAGGCGACTGAGGAGCTGTATCACTTGGGGTGGGTACTAGAGCTTGCGGGCGGCAGCGACGATGCGACATGGGTCGCGCGCACCGAAGTCGATCGCGAATGCCAGCGGTTCTTCCGCCACGCGGTGCCCGAGAGCGTCAACATGCTTATCGACGAGCGTCGCCGCACGGATCCCACCATCACCAAATTGGGTTCGGACATGTCGGTGCCCAATGCACGCCTTGCCGATGTCGTGGCCCTCTATCGCCGCACACTGGCCGAAAGCGGGCTTGAATCTGCTGCCTGGGGGCACATCGGTAACAACCATCTGCATGTGAACATCCTGCCGCGCGATGCGCAGGACTACCGTCGCGGTGGCGAGCTGTTTGCCCAGTGGGCTGCGGAGGTAACGGCTATGGGCGGTGCCGTTTCTGCTGAGCACGGCGTCGGCAAGATCAAGGCGGGCTTCTTAGAGACGATGTACGGTCACGAGGCCATGGTCGAGTCGGCGCGGCTCAAGCTCCAGCTCGATCCCGACGGGCAGCTGGGTCGCGGCAACCTGTTTTCGGAGAAGCTCTTGGATGAGCTCGTCCAGAAAGGGAGTGCGTGAAGATGAGCGATTTCCATATGGTGGTGTGCGTCAAGGCCGTGCCGGGCAGCACCGAGGTCAAGATGGACCCCAAGACCAATACCATCGTGCGCGATGGCAAGCAGACGGTCATTAATCCCTTTGATGCGAGCGCTTTGGAATGCGCGCTGGCGCTGAAAGACGACTTTATCGGCTTTGGCATGGACGTGCGCGTAACGGTGGTGTCGATGGGCATCCCCGCGACCGAGTTGCTGCTGCGCGACTGCATCGCTCGAGGTGCCGACGACGCGCTGCTGCTGACCGATCGCGCCTTTGCAGGTGCCGATACCCTGGCGACCACCTATGCTCTCAAATGCGGCATCGAGGCGCTCGACGAGGACTTCGATCTGCTCATCTGCGGCAAGATGGCGGTGGATGGCGATACGGCCCAGATTGGTCCCGAGCTTGCCGGTGCCTTTGAGATTCCCTGCGTGACCGACGTGAGCTGCGTGCAAAGCGCGGGCTTTACGACGTGTGGCTCGCTGGCGCTCGTTCACGGATGCGATGCCGGCGAGGAGACGGTGTGTCTTGAGATGCCGTGCGCGATGACGACTGCCAAGGAGATTGGCCAGTTGCGTATGCCGAGTATTGCCGGTATTCGCGCGGCGGAGGAGGCGGACGTGCGCGTGGTCAGTGCCGCCGACGTGAACGCCGACCCCGCGCGTTGCGGTCTTGCCGGGTCGCCGACACAGGTCGTGCGCTCGTTTGTGCCCGACCGTGATCAAACGTGCGAGACCGTTGAGGGCACGGCATCCGAGCAGGCGGAAAAGCTCGCCAAGATTATCGAGGGGATGGCATAGATGAGCGGATTGAATATCGATAGCGAAGCCTGCATCGGTTGCGGTCGCTGCGTCCGTGCCTGCGCCTCGGGCGGCATTGTGGTGGAGGGTGGGCGTCCCAACCGCTGTGCCCGCGTAACCGACGGCTGCATTCTGTGCGGCGGGTGCGTCGATGCCTGCCCCGTCAACGCTATCTCGATCGAGCGTGACGAGGCCGCCGGCGCGGCGGACCTTGATACATATCGAGACATCTGGGTATTCGTGCAGACCGACGAGCACGATACAGTGGCTCCTGTTGCCTATGAGCTGATGGGTAAGGGCCGTGAGCTTGCCGATGCCCGCGGCTGCCGTTTGGTGGCATTGGTCGGCATGAGCCCCGAGAGCTCGCTCGAGGAGCTGGAGCATCTGGTCTGTGCCGGTGCGGATGAAGTTGTGGTCTGTCGCGACGAGCGTCTGTGTCAAAACGACGCAGAGACCTATGCCCGTCTGATTTGCGATTTGGTGGCCGAGCGCAAGCCCGAGGCCATCCTCTACGGCGCGACCGCCTTTGGTCGCGAGCTGGCACCTGGTGTCGCCGTACGTTTGCAGACGGGCCTTACGGCCGATTGCACCGTGCTTTCGATGGATACGGAGACGGGTCTGCTGCAGCAGACGCGCCCGGCGTTTGGCGGCAACTTGATGGCCACCATCATCTGCCCCAATCACCGACCCCAGATGGCCACGGTGCGCCCCGGTATTTTTAAGGCGCCCGACTTCGACTACAGCCGTTCTGGAACGATTACCCAGGTAACGCTTTCAGAAGACGTCAAAGCTCGTGTCGAGATCTCGATTCCCGCCGAGGAGTGGGGACAGCAGGCTTCGATCGCCGATGCCGAGCGCCTGGTCGTGGTGGGTCGCGGCATTGGTTCCAAGAAGAATCTGCCCCTGATGCGAAAGCTCGCCGAGGCTCTGGGAGCCGAGCTTGGCTGCACGCGACCTGTCGTGGAGGCCGGCTGGTTGGAGTATCGCCATCAGATCGGCCAGACGGGCGTATCGGTTTCGCCCAAACTTCTCGTGAGTATCGGTGTTTCGGGCGCCATCCAGCATCTTGCCGGCATCGGTGGGGCAGAGTGCATTATCGCCATCAACGAGGACCCGGATGCCCCCATCTTTGGTGCTGCCCAGTACAAGGTTGTCGGCGATGCCGTCGAGGTCGTCGAGGAGCTACTGGCCCAGCTTGAGCGCTAGGCGCGCGCCAGCCAGTCGCGCATCTCGTCCTTTAGGCGCTCCCAGGTCGCTTGCGTGGCGGGATCGGTAAAGGGGCGCGTAATGCCAAAGGGCGCGTCGAGCAGGCGATAGATATCGCCCTGCACGCGCGCCAGCGCACGGCTTGCCGGATAGACGAGCTCAAACATAAAGCAGATGAGCCCCACCAAGAAGTCGGCGGGCTCATCGCGCTCATCGCGCGTGACGCAGCGGTGCTCGTCAAAGGCGGCCAGCGTCGGTGCCGAGAAGTGGCTGGCGAGAAATGCGTCCTCATCCACCTTAAGGATGGTCTCGACGGTGCTGTCGGCGATGGTGCGCATAATGTCGATCTTGTCACCATCGCGCACGATATCGCAGAAGCTTCGCGTGCGCACGTCGAGCTGCGCGGGTAGACGGAAATCGCTGTGATAGGCAATGCTCGCTCGGATGAGCTCATCTTCTGCCGGGTCATCGATAAAGTCGCGGATGCTCGTTACGGCGGGTGCATCCGCGGGATTCTCGCCAAAGAGGACCTCGATCCCCAGCGCCGCATGGCTCATGCTCTCGGCGTCCTTAAAGGTGTCCCAGCGTCGCAGCTGCTCAAAGCGGCCCATATCGTGTAGCAGGCCGCAAAGCCATGCCAGGTCAATATCTTCTGACGACCAGCCCTGCTCGCGCGCTACGGCATCGCATGCCTCGGCCACGTGGTACGTATGCTCGATTTTGAGCGCGATGCGTGGGTTGGTGGCGTCGTAGGCATCGGTGTAGCTTTTGAAGGCCGTGCGCACCCGGTCTCGATCGATAGCTGTCATAATGACTTCCTAAAAAGTTGTGTCTTTCGATCCGGTGGCAATTGTAGGTGAACTCGGTTGCTGTCGGATGATGATTCTGCCGTGTCGCTACATGCGGTTCGGAGACCTTGTCAGGATGAGAAGCGTATGGTGCTCAAAATCGTTAGAACCGTCTGGCCAGTGATGCTTACCTATGTTGCAATAGGCGCGCCGTGCGGAATGATCATGGGACAGACGGGAATGGAGCCCTGGATGGTCTTTGCCCTGAGCAGCACGTTTGTGACGGGCAGCGGTCAGTTTATGATCTGCAATCTTTGGCTGGCGGGCGTACCGGCACCTTCGATTATCGCGAGCGTTGCCGCCATCTCCTCGCGTTTTGCGCTTTACTCGGCATCGATCGCGCCGCATCTGAGGGGTGCCTCGAAGCGTCAGACGCTGGCTGTTGCCGCGACACTTACCGAGGAGGCATATGGCATCTCGCTTGCCAAGTTGGTTGAAGGGGAGGATTGGGGCCCGCGCGAGTCCTTTGTGCTCAACGCGATCCTTATCGCAACATGGGGCGTTTCGTGTACGATGGGCGCTATCGTCGGCGCCGTTGTCGATGTTCCCACCGCCATTGCAGCCTTTGTCTGCACCTCGCTCTTTATCTGTCTGCTCTTTTCGCAGCGGCTGTCGCGCGGCAAAGTTGTCGCGGCGGTTTCGGGTGCGGTATCCGTCTCCGTATGCAAGTTCTTGGGCCTCACGAATATTGCCGTGCCGGCAAGTGTCGTGGTCGGCATTGCCATTGCGCTGGCGTGCGATGCTGTATTTGACGGAAGAGGTGCCCGCGATGCCCGTTAACGAGTTCTTGGTTCTGTGGCTGTCGTCGTGGGCTGCTATCGCGTTCTTTCGCATCGCGCCGGCGTTCGCCTTGCGCGGGCGGACCCTGTCGCCCCGCATTACCGAGGCCCTGGGCTATATCCCGCCCGCTGCCTTTGCCGCGCTGGTCGCCAACGACTTGGTGAACCCCGGCGCGTTCGACGCGGGACTCTGGCCTGCCTTGGTTCCCTGGATTGCGGCCGCCGGCGTCGTAGCGGTGGCAATCAAGACAAAGTCGATGTTGAGGTGCTGCGTTTCGGGCATCGTGTTCTATATCGTTTTGAGCCTCGTATAGGAGCAGGACGCGTTATCGTCCCGGCCTAACGAATCGAATTTCTCACCGAGGCGGTCTGCTTCTTCTGGTACCATGGTCAAACTTTACTGTAGCAAAGCGTGACGTGGGCTTTTGTTCTGCGTCAGCGGAAATGGGGGTTTCATGGCACAGGAAGCGACCGCCAACGAGCAAAAGAAATTCAAGGTACCGCGCATCCCGGGCGACATCATGATCTATCCGATGATCGTCGGCCTTTTGCTCAATACCTTCTGCCCGCAGGTCTTTGAGGTCGGCGGCTTCTTTACGGCTGCCTGCCGCGGCGGCTCCAACACCATCGTTGCCGCGATCCTGCTGTTTGTGGGCGCCGGCATCAGCTTTAAGTCCACGCCGGGCGCCATCAAGACCGGCATCGTCGTGCTGATTCCTAAGCTTGTAGTGGCAGCCGCGCTGGGTCTGGGCGTCGCGTACTTCTTTAACGATAACTTTTTAGGTCTGAGCTCGGTTTCCATCATCGGCGGCATTACGTTTTGCAACATGGCGCTCTATACGGGCATCATGGGCGAGTTCGGCGATGAGTCCGAGCAGGGCGCTGTCGGTATCCTGTTCTTTACGGCCGGCCCCGCCGTCACGATGATCATCCTTGGTGTTTCGGGTCTCGCCAACATCCCCGTCGGCACTATCATCGGATCCATCCTGCCGCTTGTTATCGGCATGGTCCTGGGCAACTTGTTCCCGTTTATCAAGAACCTGCTGGTCCCCGGCGCCAATCCCGCGATCGCTGTCATCGGTTTTCAGCTCGGTGCGTCCATGAGCCTTTCGAGCTTCATCACCGGCGGCATTTCGGGCATCCTGCTGGGCCTCATCACGCTCTTTATCGTCGGTCCCATTACCTTTGCCTTCGAGCGCCTGTGTGGCGGCAACGGCAAGGCGGCCGTTGCCTGCTCCACCATTGCCGGCACGGCCATGACCACGCCGGTCGCCCTCGCCGAGGTCGCTCCGCGCTATGCCGAGCTTGCGCCCACCGCGTATGCGCAGATCGCCACTGCCGTCATCATCACGGCAATCATGGCCCCGATTCTGACTGGCTGGGTCGATAAGAAGTTCTGCCACGGCAAAGAGGATCTGTCGGTCGAAGGCGTCGAGGCTATTGAGGAGGCCGTCGCGACCGACATTGACGGCGAGTAATCGTCGACGCGAGTCAATCAAGCCGGCGTGTGCAATTCGCGCCGTATGGGCGCCCGAACGGTGGCTGTTCTGCAGTGACGTTCGGGCGCTCTGCTATGATTCCCTTTGGCTCTGTTAGACCAGGATTGACATACATGTGTCCCCACGGTGCCATATCTTTGACCCCGTAGACCGCGATGATGGGGGCAGCATGAACGCCGAA
>DBGEDL010000008.1:0-15863 GCA_048375035.1 Collinsella sp. | reverse complement strand
AGCTTGTGTATGCAGGACAGAATGTTGATGTAACGGAAACGGCTACTTCTTTCTATAATGAAAGACAGCGTGTTGAAATCGACCTCATCAAGAGCCTGTCTTGCGCAGGACTGTCCGCAGTAGCGAACAAAGCTAAGCCGACCGACCCCAGCTAAGATTAAAGGAGCTGATATGTGCGATTGCACAGATCATAAGGACGAGATTCCTGTCTACGACGCGCAGGCCATTGAGTCCCGGTGGATGAAGGCCTGGGAGGATTCCAACCTCTTTGCCGTCGACACCGACGACAGCAAGCCCAAGAAGTACGTGCTCGAGATGTTCCCGTATCCGTCGGGAGACCTCCACATGGGCCACGCGCGCAACTACACTATCGGCGATGCCATGGCCCGTCAGGCCCGCATGCGCGGCTACGACGTGCTGCATCCCATCGGCTTTGACGCCTTTGGCCTGCCTGCCGAGAACGCCGCCATCAAGCACAACACGCAGGCTGCCGCCTGGACGTATAAGAACATGGATCAGGCGCTCGCCACGATGAAGCGCATGGGTTTCTCCTACGATCTGGATCGCATGGTCAAGACCTGCAGCCCCGACTATTACCGCTGGGGCCAGTGGATTTTTGAAAAGATGTGGGAGCGCGGCCTGGTCTACCGCAAGAAGAACCCGGTCAACTGGTGCCCCACCTGCAAGACCGTCCTGGCCAACGAGCAGGTCACCGAGGGCAAGTGCTGGCGTTGCGGCACCGAGCCCGAGAAGCGCGACCTGGAGCAGTGGTACTTTAAGATTACCGAGTACTCCCAGGAGCTGCTCGACGACCTGGAGAAGCTCCCCGGCTGGCCCGAGCGCGTCAAGCAGATGCAGGCTAACTGGATCGGCCGCTCCGAGGGCGCCGAGGTCGACTTTACCCTGTGCGACCAGGACGGCGAGCCCATCGAGGGCGACGAGGGCAAGATCACCGTCTTCACCACGCGCGCCGATACGCTCTTTGGCGTGTCCTTCTTTGTCCTGGCTCCCGAGTACGCCCGTCTGCACGAGCTCGTCGAGGGCACGGAGTACGAGGACGCGGTCATGAAGATCGTCGAGGACTCCAAGCACATTTCCGCCGTCGAGCGTGCCCAGGGCACTCTCGAGAAGCACGGTGCCTTTACCGGTCGCTATGTGGTGAACCCCGTCAACGGCGAGAAGGTTCCCGTGTGGGTCGCCGATTACGTTGTTGCCGACTACGGCACCGGTGCCGTCATGGCCGTTCCCTGTGGCGACCAGCGCGACTTTGAGTTTGCCCGTAAGTACGACCTGCCGATCGTGCCGATCATCCTGGACGATGACGATCGCGCCGCCGTCGAGGCCAGCGGCGAGACCATCGATACCTTCCATGCCGAGACCGTCGACTGGGATTGCGCCCACGCTGCCGAGGGCACGCTGGTCCAGTCCGGCAAGTACACCGGCATGCGCGGCGGTAAGCACTCCGAGGGCGAGGCTGCGATCGTGGCCGACCTCGAGGCCATGGGCTGCGGTCGTCGCAAGGTCGAGTTCCGCCTGCGCGACTGGCTCATTTCCCGTCAGCGCTATTGGGGCAACCCCATCCCGGCCATCCACTGCGAGCACTGCGGCATCGTCCCCGTGCCCGAGGATCAGCTGCCGGTGACGCTGCCCGAGAACCTGGACTTGGGCGCCGGCGAAACCCTCGCCGAGTGCAAGGAGTTCTACGAGACCACCTGCCCGGTCTGCGGCCGCCCGGCCAAGCGCGAGACCGATACCATGGACACCTTCACTTGCTCCAGCTGGTATTACCTGCGCTATACCGATCCGCACAACACCAAGCTGCCCTTCTCTCGAGAGGCCGCCGATCGTTGGATGCCCGTCGATAACTACATCGGCGGCATCGAGCACGCCATTCTGCACCTGCTCTACAGCCGCTTCTTTACCAAGGCACTGCGCGACCTGGGCCTGCTGAGTGTGGACGAGCCCTTCACCAACCTGCTGTGCCAGGGCATGGTCAAGGACGAGAACGGCGACACCATGTCCAAGTCCAAGGGCAACGTCGTGCCTCCGAGCTCGGTCATCGAGCCCTACGGCGCCGACACTATGCGTTTGGCGATCCTGTTTATCGCTCCGCCCGAGAAGGACTTCGACTGGGATCCCAAGGCCGTTGAGGGCGCCAACCGCTTCATCAAGCGCGCCTGGCGTATCGTTTGGCAGCTCGTCCAGTCCGGCGACGCCAACGTGGCCTTCGACAAGTCCGCGCTCGACGAGGTTGCGATGAAGCTCTATCGCGAGCGTCACCGCACCATCGCCAAGTGCACCGAGGACTTCGATCGCGGCCAGTTCAACACCGCGATCTCGGCCGTCATGGAGCTCGTCAACGCGGCGAGCGCCTACCTCAACGCCACCGAGGATACCGCCCGCGACAAGGCGCTGTGCTACGGCGTGGCTAAGGATATCGTGAGCGTCCTTGCTCCCATCTGCCCGTTCTGGGCCGACGAGCTGTGGCACGAGGCGCTCGGCTGCGAGGGCAACGCCTACACCGCCGCCTGGCCCGAGTTCGACCTGGCCGAGTCCGTTGAGGACACGGTGCAGATCGTGGTCCAGGTGCTCGGCAAGGTCCGCGGCCGCGTCGACGTGGCCCGCGATGCCTCCAACAAGGAAATGCAGGCTGCCGCCGAGGCCGCCGTCGCCAAGTGGCTCGAGGGCAAGACGGTCGTCAAGGCCATCTGCGTGCCCGGCAAGCTGGTCAACCTGGTGGTCAAGTAGGCACTGTGCGCTTAACTGACGCATAAAAGACGAGGGGCGATCCGGTTGGGTCGTCCCTCGTTTTGTGTTGTATGCCCTGCTTAGTCATTGCGTCGCAACGTTTTCTATGGGATGTGTACCAGGTCCCTAAAGTAAACGTTGCCCGTTGCCTCTTCGAACATCCAGATGTTGAGGTAGATGTCGTTGAGGTCGTTGTTCACATCAAAGTCCGGGTCGTCGTAGGTGCCCACAAAGGTGAGCATGGCGCGCGTTTCCTCGCCCGCTGCGACCTGCTGGCGCATGTGCACATCGCGGACTACGCCGTTGACGTAGGCATAGGAGTCCACATCGCCAAACATCATGTCGACACCGGTGTTGTTGGTCACCGTAAAGACGAGCGCGGCGTCGCCGTAGCCATCCGTGTCCTTGCCCACGCAGGTAACATGGACGTTCTCGTCTGCCTCAAGGTCGATGGGGAACTGTTCTTGGGAATCGGGACCCAAGCTCTGGGGATCGACGATGTCCTCGTCTATTTTGTTGAAGCTCGCCGGGGGTTCGGTTTTCTCGATGGCTTTGGTGCTGCCAGGATCCGGTTCGCATGTTCCGGTTTTGCTGTTCGTTTTGCCACAGCCCACGAGGGTCAACGAGCACGTTGCGATGGCGAGCGCAGTCATGCAGAGGGTGCCTAGGCGTTTCATGGGTGCCTCCTTACCGTAAAGGATCTCGAAAGGTTCGTCGTTGCGCGACTTGCTGGCTGGCTTGTTGCAGAATGCCCCTTAACGTAAGTCTGGTCGATAGGGGCTCGGGGAGGAATGCCCTTGGGGTCCGAACGGGCCTGTGGATTGGGACGCATGGCCCGTTTTTGGACCCTCGGACGCTTGCCTCATGGAGTCTTTAGTCCAATTGTCCTATTCTTGTGGAGAACCTGTGCTTGCACTCATCTGCAGGTTTGCGTTGTGCTTGCACGTTTCCGCAGCTATTGGTATAGTTTGCTTGCAAATGAAGTTGTAATTGAAAGAAGTGGGGTTTCGGCCCCGCTTCTTTTTTGTATGGATGGAGGTGCCGCAATGGTCAAGACCAAGACCGAGCAGGCGATCATCGACGCGCTCGAGGCCGTCGCTCCCCAGCACGATATCGACATCGTCGACGTCGAGCTCGTGGGTGCCACCAAGGCCCCCTGCGTGCGTGTGCGTATCGAGGGTGCCGAGGGTCAGAGCCTGTCGCTCAACGACGTCACGGCCAACACCAAGTGGGTCGGCGATGTGATTGAGGAGCTCGACCCCATCTCTTCGAGCTATACGCTCGAGGTGTCGAGCCCGGGTATGGCGCGCCCGCTGCGCCGCCCGTGCGACTTTGCCCGCTTTGTGGGCGAGAACTGTGAGCTCACCTCCACCGCCACCGAGGGCCGTCGCAAGTACGCCGGCAAGATTGCCGCCGCCACCGAGGCCGACGTGACCCTCGAGCTCGAGGACGGCGAGTCCGTTACCCTCGATTTCTCTGATGTTAAAAAGTGCAAGTTGAAGCCCACCTACGACTTCAAGCCCGCGAAGGAAGGAAAGTAAGATGGCAGCATCCGACATGATGTCCGCCCTGATGGAGCTTTGCCAGGAGAAGCACATCGACCAGCTCTACCTGATCGACCGCCTGGAGCAGTCGCTCGCCAAGAGCTATGCCGAGATCCTGCATCTTGAGTGGGGCGCCAAGGTGACCATCGACCGCACCACCGGCAAGATCTACGTCTACCGCCTGGAGCCGATCGACGATTCCATGGACGAGGAGGGCAACTTCACTGAGTTCGAGGAGATTGACGTCACCCCCAAGAACACGAGCCGCATCGCTGCCCAGCACGCCAAGGCCGAGATCAACGCCATCGTGCGCAATTCCGCCCGAGAGCAGATCTACGAGGAGTTCTCCGGCCGCATCGGTGACCTCATCAGCGGTACCGTTCTGCAGTCCACGCCCGACTTCACAATCGTCAAGATCCGCGAGGGCGTCGAGGCCGAGCTGCCGCACTTCGACCAGCGCCGTTACGAGAACGAGCGCAACGAGCGTCCGATGGGCGAGCGCTACCTGCACAACCAGCACATCAAGGCCGTGATTATCGACGTTCGCGACCCCAACTCCAACCTGCAGCCGGTTCGTGGCGAGCACAGCCGTCCGCCGATTGTCATCTCCCGTACCCACCCCGAGCTCATGCGTCGTCTGTTTGAGCAGGAGGTGCCCGAGATCTATGAGGGCACCGTCCAGATCAAGTCGATCGCCCGCGAGCCCGGCCAGCGCTCCAAGGTCGCCGTCCACTCGCTCGACGACCGTTTGGATCCCGTGGGCGCCTGCGTCGGCCCCAAGGGCAGCCGTGTTCGCGCTGTCGTTGGCGAGCTCCGCGGCGAGCGCGTCGACGTCATCCTGTGGGATGCCGATCCTTCCGTCTACGTCGCTAACGCCCTGTCGCCCGCTAAGGTCACCCGCGTCCTCATTGACGAGGAGAAGGCCTACGCCGGCGTCATCGTGCCCGACGACCAGCTGTCCCTCGCCATCGGCAAGGAGGGCCAGAACGCCCGCCTCGCCGCGCGCCTGACCGGTTGGCACATTGACATCAAGTCCGAGACGCTTGCCGTCGACATCCTCAAGAACGTTCCCGTTCACGAGGAGCCCGCCGCCGACCTGATCGGTGACGAGGAGGACGAGGACGTCCGCCGCTGCGAGTACGTGTCCGAGGACGGCATCCAGTGCCGCAACCAGGCTCGTCCCGGCTCCCGTTTCTGCGGTGTCCATGACACCGACGCCTTCGATGATGCGGAGGACCTGATCTAGCGCGCGGTCGCGCCGGGCGGGTCCCGGCGCGTCTCCCACGCTCGTTCAGTCTCTAGGCACCCAAGGTGCCAGAAAGGGTAGGTGAAGTCATATGGCAAAAGTCCGTGTGTCCACCCTGGCCAAAGAGTTCGGCATGACCTCCAAGGAACTGATGGGTCATCTCGCCGATATGAAGATTCCCGCTAAGTCCGCTTCCTCCACCTTGGAGGACGCCTATGTCGCCATGGTCCGCAAGCAGCTCGCCTCGGTGATCGAGGCCCGCGCTCAGGAAGTCGAGGCCGCCAAGCAGGCCGAGGAGCAGGCAGCTGCCGCCGAGGAGGCCGCTCGCGCCGCTGAGGCCGAGCGCGAGCGCATCGCCGCCGAGAAGGCCCGCGAGGAGGAGCGCCGCCAGTTTGCCGCAGCCCAGGCTGCCGAGGAGGCTGCCCGCGCCGAGGCCGAGGCCAAGAAGAAGGCCGAGCAGGAGCGCCTTGCCCGCGAGAAGGAGGAGGCTGCCCGCGAGGCCCAGCGCCGCGCCGTTCCCGCTTCCGACTCCGGTTCGCGCTTCCGTTCGCTGCTCGACCAGATCGCCGCACAGGAGACCGTGCTCAAGGAGAAGAAAGACGCCGAGGACAAGGCCAAGGCCGAGCGCGCCGCCGAGCGCGGTAACCGTCGTGGCGGCAACAACGACCGCCGCGGTGGCCGTCGTAACGATCGCAACGCTTCCGACAACAACTCCGAGCGCAACGCCTCCGAGAGCCGTCCGCACAGCCATCGCACCAACGCCAGCAACAACGTCGCTGCTGGCATGGACTTCCCCAACCCCGACAAGCAGGGCAAGGGCAAGAAACGCAAGGGCGGTCACAACAACGAAGAGGACCACTACAGCCGCATGGCTCGCGAGGCCGAGGAGTACAGCCGCGAGAAGGTGCTCGAGGAGGCTCGTGCTGCCGTCGAGGAGGCCTCTCGCGAGTCCACCGGTCGCCGCAAGAAGCGCAAGGAGAAGCGCGAGCGCGAGGCTGCCAAGGCTCAGGAGGAGCGCAAGATAGAGGAGGCGCTGGCCCAGGGCGTGAACCCCGAGGACCTCGACGCCATCAAGGTCTCCCAGGGCGTTACCGTCCAGGAGCTTGCCGAGGCGCTCGACGTTCCGGCCAACGACATCATCAAGCGCCTGTTCCTGCTGGGCACGCCGCTTACCATGACGCAGTCCATGTCCGACGACCTCGTCGAGCTCGTTGCCGACGACCTGGGCCGTCAGATCAAGATCATCACTCCCGAGGAGGAGAACACCTTCTCGTTCTACGACGATCCCGCCGACCTTAAGCCCCGCGCCCCGGTCGTTACCGTCATGGGCCATGTCGACCACGGCAAGACGTCGCTGCTCGACGCCATCCGTCACACCGGCGTCGCTGCCGGCGAGGCGGGCGGCATTACGCAGGCCATCGGCGCTTCGCAGGTCATGATCAACGACCGCAAGATCACCTTCATCGATACCCCGGGTCACGCCACCTTTACGGCTATGCGTGCCCGTGGCGCCAAGGTGACCGACATCGTCATTCTGATCGTGGCTGCCGACGACGGCGTCATGCCCCAGACGGTCGAGTCGATCAACCACGCCAAGGCTGCCGGCGTTCCCATCGTCGTTGCCGTCAACAAGATCGATAAGCCCGGCGCCAACCCCGACCGCGTGCGTCAGGAGCTCACCGAGTACGGCGTCATCCCCGAGGAGTGGGGCGGACAGAACATGTTCGTCAACATCTCTGCCAAGCAGAAGATCGGTATCGACGACCTTCTGGAGACCGTGCTGCTCCAGGCCGACGTGCTCGAGCTCAAGGCCAACCCAGACACCTTTGCCTCCGGCAACGTCCTCGAGGCCAAGCTCGACAAGGGCCGCGGCTCGGTCGCTACCGTGCTCGTGACCCGCGGTACCCTGCACGTGGGCGATACGCTGGTCGCCGGCCTTACCTACGGCCGCGTCCGCGCCATGCTCGACCCCAAGGGTCGCGCCGTCACCGAGGCCGGTCCCTCCGACGCCGTCGAGATTTTGGGCCTGCAGTCCGTGCCCAACGCCGGTGACGAGTTCCGCGTGTTCGAGGACGAGCGCGAGGCTCGTGCCCTGGCCGACGAGCGTTCGCTCAAGGCCCGTATCGAGGAGCAGAGCCGCGTCAAGCACGTCACGCTCGAGAACCTCTTCGAGACTATTGCCGACGCCGAGGTCAAGGAGCTCAACCTGATCATCAAGGCAGACGTCCAGGGTTCCATCGAGGCCCTTCAGGACTCGCTCGACAAGATGGATCAGTCCGAGGTTCGCATCAACACGATCCACTCCGCTGTCGGCGCCATCAACGAGACCGACGTCGTCCTGGCCGACGCCTCCAACGCCATCATCATCGGCTTTGGCGTCCGTCCCGACGGTAAGGCCCGCTCCGCTGCCGAGCGCGAGGGCGTCGAGATCCGTTGCTACGACGTTATCTACAAGTGCCTCGAGGAGCTCGACGCCGCCCGTATCGGCATGCTCAAGCCCACCGAGGTCGAGGTCGCCACGGGTACCGCGACCGTCCTGGACACCTTCAAGGTGCCCAAAGTCGGTATCGCCGCCGGTGTCCGCGTCGAGGAGGGCGAGATCGCCGCGACCGATTCCGTGCGTCTGGTGCGCGACGGTATCGTGGTCTTCAACGGCAAGATCGCCTCGATGCGCCACTACAAGGACGAGGCCAAGAGCCTCAAGAGCGGTTCCGAGGGCGGCATTGGCCTGGAGAACTTCCAGGACATCAAGCCCGGCGACCAGATCGAGGGTTACCGCATCGACCAGGTTGCCCGTACCGAGTAGGGGGTAGCGCTATGAAGCAAACGCAGGCAACCCGCCGTCTGGGCGAGCAGCTTCGCGAGAAGCTCGGTTATATCCTGCTCTTTGAGGTTTCCGATCCGCGTCTCGACCTGGTTACTTTGACCGCGGTCGAGGTCGCGGTGGACCGTTCGTTCGCGCGTGTGTACGTGTCGTGCGATGCGAGCCGCTACGACGAGGTCATGGAGGCGCTCGCAAGCGCCAAGGGCCGTATTCGCAGCCTGTTGGCTCGCTCGCTCGATTGGCGTGTCACGCCCGAGCTCGATTTTCGCATCGATCGCTCGACCGATGAGGCCGAGCGCATCACGCGTGCGCTGGAAAACGTTCCCGCCACGCTTGCGATCGAAAAGGACGAGGACGGCTATCCGATAGCGGATGCCGCCCAGGAGGCAGCTTTAGATGACTAATTCCGCCGACCTCGCCTCGTGCGAGTCTGCAGATATTCAGCGACGCATCCTCGAGCTCATCGAGGGTGCGTCCTCCATTGCGATTTCGGGACACACTTCTCCCGATGGCGACGCCCTGGGCTCCGTATTGGGTCTGGGCCTTTCGCTCATGAAGTTTTTCCCCAACAAGGACATTGCGCTGCTGCTGGCAGACGATGACCCGGTTCCGCGCATCTACCGCTTTATGGAAGGCTCCGATCGTCTGGTGCCGGCATCTGCGTACGCCGGCAATCCGGACCTGTTCATCTCGGTGGACGTACCGGTCGTCGAGCGCCTCAATAATTCCGCCGAGGTGCTTCGTCGCTCCAAGCATGTGGTGTGCTTCGATCATCATCCGGCGCGCGAGGAGTTTGCCGAGCTCAGTCTGAGGCGCGTCGATGCCGCGGCCTGCGCCATGATCATCGACCGTTTCTTGGACAATTGCGGCATTGTCGCACGTGATGGCGTCGCGACCTGCTTGCTGTGCGGCTTGGTGACCGATACCGGCCGTTTTCAGTACCAAAACGCCGATGCCGCCGCGTTCCATGCGGCCTCGCGCCTGGTGGCGCACGGTGCCGATCCGGCGCGCGTTGCGCTCGAGGTCTATCAGAGCATGCGCGTTGAGTTTTTGCACCTCAAGTCCATTGTCATGGGTCGCATTAAGACGGTCGCGCATGGGCGCGTGGCGTATAGCTATGCCTACCAGAGCGACCTTGAGGCCTGCGGTGTCACCTCGGACGAGTGCGACGGCCTGGTCGATGTGGTGCGTTCGGTGATGGGCGTCGAGGTTTGCATGTTCTTAAAGGGCATTGAGGGCGATACCAAGGTGCGTGGCAACCTGCGCTCCAAGGGCGACCTCGATGTGTCCGAGATTGCTGCCAACTTTGGCGGTGGCGGGCATCATGCTGCCGCCGGTTTCTCCAACAACGGAACGATTCGCGAGACGCTCGCCGTGGCACTTCCCATGCTGGCCGAGCTGGTGGGGGAGGATCCCGCTTCGGTGACCGTCGAGCTCTAACTAATTGGATGGTACATGGCTCGTCGAACGCCTTCTCAATTGAATATGCTACTCGCCGTCGATAAGCCGGTGGGCTGCACGTCCCATGACGTGGTTTCGCAATGCCGACGCGCCCTCCATGAGCGGCGCGTCGGCCATGCCGGCACGCTCGACCCCATGGCATCCGGTGTCATGGTGGTGGGCGTGGGCCAGGCCACCCGTCTGCTGGGCATGCTTACCCTCGATACCAAAAGCTATGTCGCCGACATTTCGTTTGGCGCCGAGACCAATACCGATGATGCGGAGGGCGAGGCGGTCCGCACGGTGGCTGTTGGCAACGAGCTCCGCGATCCTGCCTTTGCCCGTGAGCACTTGGCCGCCATGCTGGGTCCGCAGATGCAGGTGCCGCCGGCGTTTTCGGCTATCTCGGTCAATGGCGTTCGCGCCTACAAGTCTGCTCGCGAGGGCAATGCGGTGGACCTACCTCCGCGCCCCGTCGAGGTCTATGCCGCCGACCTGATCGCCGTGGGCGGCGAAGGTGATACGTGTGTGTGGACCGTGGCGTTCTCGGTGAGCAAGGGCACCTATATCCGTGCGCTCGCTCGCGACCTGGGCCGCGCTTGCGATAGCGCCGCGCATATTTCCGCGCTGCGCCGCACGGCTTCCGGTGTTGTTTCCATTGGCGCTTGTCATGCGGTCGAGGAGCTTTCTCCCGAGTCCGCGGCTGGCTTTGCCCTGGATCCCATTGCGGCCCTGGGCGCCACACGTGTTGACTTGCCGGGCAATCTTGCCGACGACCTGCTCTGCGGCCGACGCATTCCCGTTGAGCGTGCGCTTGCCGATTTCGATTCCTCGAAGGCGCCGTTTGCGTTGGTGCTCGATGGGGGACTCAAGGCGCTCGCCCGCATTGAGGGCGGCCGCTTTGTCATGGAGCACGTGTTTCCGCAGGCAGTCGGCGGTGTTCGATGATGTTGTCCGCTCGCGAGCTCGCGCGTGTCTTTTTCGCGGGCGAGTCGGACGAGGCTCGCATCGTTGCTGCCGATACGTTTGATGAGTGTGAGCACTTGGGTGCCGCATCGATTGCTATTGGCGTGTTCGACGGCGTTCACCGTGGACACCAGGAACTCATCGAAGCGCTTGTCCGTGATGCCCGTGCCCATGGCTGTAAGGCGGTCGTGGTTACCTTCGATCCCGACCCGGACGTTGTGGTGAGCCCTTCGCCCGCTCAAAAATTGATGACGACGGCCGACCGTCTGCATGCCTTGGCTCAGACTGGGGTCGATACAGTGGTGGCCGTTCCCTTTACGCCTGAGGTTGCGGCACTCGACCATGTCGGTTTTCTCGCACTGCTGTCACGCGTAGTCGACATTCGCTCGATTCGCGTTGGCAGTGACTTTAGGCTGGGTCGTGGCGGTGCTTCTGGTGTTGCCGAGATGCGCTCCTGGGGTTCCGAGCACGGCGTTGACGTGTATGGTCACGACCTGCTTTGCGAGGGCGGTGAGGCCATTTGCGCCACCCGCATTCGTCATGAGCTGGGACAGGGCCATGTGGAGCTTGCTGCTGAGTTACTCGGCCGTCCGTATATGGTGCGCGGCGGTGTTATTCGCGGCCGTCACGAGGGTTCTGGCATGGGCTTTCCCACGGCAAACTTGCAGGTTCCCGACGGCATTCAGGTGCCAGCCGATGGCGTGTATGAGGGTCTGGTGCTGGTCAATGACATCGTGTGGCCCGCTGCCGTGAACGTCGGACTGCCGCCGACGTATGCCGACGATGTCGCTTCGGCGCATCTCGAGGCTAATTTAATTGGTTATACGGGCGACCTGTACGGCGCTTCCGTTTCGCTGGCGTTTACGCGTTGGCTGCGTCCGTCGCGCGTGTTCGATTCGCTGGATGAGTTGATCGCGACCGTCGAGGGTAATATCGAGGACATTCGTCACAACTTGGGCAAGCAGGGGGTGAGCATCCGTGATTAGCGATGAGGAAAAAGACCAGGTACGCGCTGCGTCTGACCTGGTTGCCATCGTGCAGGAAACGGTCGAGCTCAAGCCCCGCGGCCATGAGTTTTGGGGATGCTGCCCCTTCCATGGCGAAAAGACGCCGTCCTTCCACATTATCCCCGCCACGCAGGTGTGGCATTGCTTTGGCTGCGGCGAGGGTGGCGACGTTTTCACGTATATCATGAAGCGCGAGAACCTGAGCTTTCCCGAGTCAATCCGTTACTTGGCCGATCGCGCGGGTATTGAGCTGCATGACACCGGAGATCGCCGCGAGCGCGGCACCAAGCGTGCCCGCATCTACGATCTGTGCGCCGAGACCGCCCAGTTCTACCACACCATGCTCATGCGCGGTAAGGACGGCCGTCCGCGCGAGTACTTTGCCAGCCGCGGCATGGGCGGCGACGTCTGCCGCCGCTACTGCCTGGGCTTTGCACCGGGCCGTAACGCGCTGGTGTCGCACCTGTCCCAGGCGGGTTTTACCCCGCAGGAGATGATCGACGCCAACGTTGCCGTGAGCCGCGGGCGCGGGCAGCTTGCCGACCGCTTTTACGACCGCGTGATGTTCCCCATCTTTGACGAGCAGGGTCACAACATTGCCTTTGGCGGTCGCATTATGGGCGACGGCCAGCCTAAGTACCTCAACACCGCCGAGACGAGCGTGTTTCATAAAAAGCGAAACCTCTACGGTTTTAATTGGGCCAAGGAGTTTATCGTCGCGCAGGATACCGCCATCGTGGTGGAGGGCTATACCGATTGCATCGCCTGCTGGGAGGCGGGGATCAAAAACGTTGTCGCCACGCTGGGCACCGCGCTCACGGAGCATCATGTAAAGACGCTCACCCGCTTTGCCAAGCGCATCGTGTATATGTTCGATGGCGATGCCGCGGGCCAGAAGGCCGCCCGCCGCGCGATTCAGTTTATCGAGCAGGATTCGATGGACCTGCGCTGCGTGGTACTGCCCGACGGCAACGACCCTATGGAGTTTATTACGGCGCACGGCGGCCAGGAGCTGCAGGCGCGCATCGACGCGGCCGAGCCGCTCATGGACTTTGTCTACCGTTCGCTGCAGGAGTCGAGCGACATCACCACGCCGGGCGGTCGCGCCAAGGCGCTCGAGGATGCGCTGACGCTCATCTATCCGCTGCGCGATAGCTATATGATCGACACGTACTTTATCCAGATTGCCGACCTGCTGGGTTTGGATCTGGAGACCGTGCGCGCGAGCTCGGGCCGTGTGTTTCGCGATGTCGCCAAGCGCGAAGATGCGGAACGACGTCGTGAGCAGAACTATGAACGCCAGCGGGCGCAAGCCGAGCGCTCTGGTAGCGCGGGCGGTCGGTCGTCTGGTTCGCAGGGGACATCTCGTGGTGCTTGGGCGTCGGGCGCGACGCCGCCGGTGTCCGCGCCGGTCGAAGAAGAGCCGTACGACTACGTCCCGCTCGATGCCTACGGTGCCGCGCCCGTGGAGGTCGTCGACGATCTGCCGCCAATCGATGTCCCTGATGGTATGGGCGCTGTGCCTGTGGCTGACGGTTCGGGCGCACCGGCTGCGGCTGCGCCGATGGTTCTTACCGATCTTGAGCGCAAGTCCTTGGCAGGGGAGCGTGAGCTGCTGACCATGCTCACGAGCTACCCCGACCTGTTCCGCACGTATGCCGACCGCATCTGCTCCATCGAGTGGGTTGACCCACGTCACGAGTCCATCGCGTGGGCCGTTCTGGCAACGCCGCCGGGAACCGATCCTGCAGCCTGCATGGAAGCGGCGCGCTCGGTGTGTCCCGATGCGGCAACGCTTGTGAGTGCCGGGCGCATCTCGGCGACGAGCAAGCACCCCACCGAGACGAACATCGTGTTTATGCTCGATACGCTCGAGCTCTACACCATCAAGCGCCGCATGCGTGCCGCACAGGCCAAGCTGCGCCAGGACCGTTCGCTCGATGATGAGGGCCGTCGTTCGCTGACCGTGCAGGCCGCGCGGGACTCGCAGCGTCAGCGCGAACTCCAAAAGTCGATCGGCGGCGTGGCGGACCCGTTCCGTTTGATCGGCCTGGAGGCCGCAGGCACCGAACAGGCCTAGATGTTGTGGTCAACCAGCGTATTCTCGCCTATGTCCAGTCCTCTTTTTGGGTATAGACGTCAATGTGTGTGCTAAAGTATTGAGTCCTGTGGACTATGAAGGGAGAATCTGTGCCAAAAAAGACTGAGAGCACGGGTGCTGGGCTGGAATCCTACGTTGCAAAGCTCATGGGCAACGGCTCAAACAGGACTTCGGTAACCGAGGACGAGATTCAGGTCGCCCTGAAGGATATCGATGTTTCTGACGAGCAGCTCACCGCGGTGTATTCCGCGCTGCGCAACAGCGGCATCCAGATTATCTCCGCGAGCGGTAACGACGACGCCCCCATGGACGTCGACGATGACGATAACGATACCGATACCGACGATTTCGATGACGACGACGAGCACGATTCCGGCTCGCTTGACGATCATGAGCTCAAGATGGCCCGTCAGGCCGATGCCGAGATGGGTTCTTCCAAGAGCAAGAAGAAGCGCACCGTGCGCACGTCCCGTTCACGCTCGCGCGTGCGCGGCATCGATGCCTCCACGGTGATGCTGACCGGCGACCCGGTCCGTATGTACCTCAAGGAGATCGGCAAGGTCGACCTGCTGACCGCCTCCGAAGAGGTCGATCTGGCCATGAAGATCGAGGCCGGTCTCGAGGCCACCGAGAAGCTCGAGGCTGCCGATGCTGGTGAGCTCGAACTCACGCGTGCCGAGATGCGTCGTCTTACGCGCATTGAGAACGTGGGCCTCGAAGCCAAGCAGGCGCTCATCAGCGCAAACCTGCGTCTGGTCGTCTCCATCGCCAAGCGCTATGTCGGTCGCGGCATGCTGTTCCTGGACTTGATCCAGGAGGGCAACCTCGGTCTGATCCGCGCCGTCGAGAAGTTCGACTACCAGAAGGGTTTTAAGTTCTCCACGTACGCCACTTGGTGGATCCGTCAGGCCATTACGCGCGCCATTGCCGATCAGGCCCGTACCATCCGTATTCCCGTGCATATGGTCGAGACCATCAACAAGCTCGTCCGCGTGCAGCGCCAGCTCCTTCAGGACCTGGGTCGCGACCCGACCCCTGAGGAGATCGGTGCCGAGATGGACATGAGCGCCGACCGCGTCCGCGAGATCCAGAAGATTTCGCAGGAGCCCGTGTCGCTCGAGACCCCCATCGGCGAGGAAGAGGATTCCCAGCTGGGCGACTTCATCGAGGACTCCCAGGCTATCGTTCCGCCCGATGCCGCCAGCTTCTCCATGCTGCAGGAGCAGCTCACCCAGGTGCTCGACTCGCTTGCCGATCGTGAGCGCAAGGTTATCGAGCTGCGCTTTGGCCTTGTCGACGGACATCCCCGTACGCTCGAGGAAGTCGGCCGCGAGTTTGGCGTCACGCGCGAGCGCATCCGCCAGATTGAGTCCAAAACCCTGGCCAAGCTTCGCCACCCGAGCCGCAGCAGCAAGCTCAAAGACTACATCGAGTCTTAACCTCGCAAGCAAGAAGCGCCCTCAAGCACATCCGCTTGGGGGCGCTTTCATGTAGTCGTTGGGGACGTTCTTGAATGACTGGTCGTTTAAGAACGTCCCCAATGACTAGGTCGGAAAATTTCTTAAAAAAGTTCTTGCCCTGAGCTGATTCGTCCGTATAATAAATTTCGTTGCTTGAGAGCACGCACCTATTCCTCGGTAGCTCAATGGTAGAGCACGCGGCTGTTAACCGCGCTGTTGTAGGTTCGAGTCCTACCCGGGGAGCCAGAATTTCTCAGCCCTTTCCGTTGGGCTTTAAATTCCTCGGTAGCTCAATGGTAGAGCACGCGGCTGTTAACCGCGCTGTTGTAGGTTCGAGTCCTACCCGGGGAGCCAGGTTGTAAAACCCGTCGCTTATGCGGCGGGTTTTTTCATTAGAGGCTTTAGCCTGTGCGGGGCGCGCAGCGCGCCGCATCAGAAACCACCCGCTATGCGGGTGGGGCCAAACGGCTTTACAAAGCCGCCCCCTCGCCGGACACTTGCGATTGTTCAGGCCGCAAGGAATCCGA
>DBGEDL010000007.1:0-6334 GCA_048375035.1 Collinsella sp. | reverse complement strand
GGATTCGACAATACGCGCTTCATACGCGCTTCGATCGACGAGGTATTTCCCTTCTGCAGGAAGTTCACACGGTCGGTATTGGTAATGACTTCCTGATTGGAATGGCTCACCTGCACATTGCCATTGAGGTCAAACTTCTGGTTCCTGTCACTCACCGCATAGTCTAATCCGCCCCGCCTCTTACACCACATCTCTGCGCGCTACCTTTCCGCAGTAGCTGTCGCCAAATTTGAGTCAAGCGATTACTCGTTAACGTACAGATAACAAGATTGTGTTCATTATTTTCCACACCTAAAATGAAACGCCGTTTGTGACAGTACTCACAAACGGCGTTTTTTGACCACTGGGGTGTCTGGCAGGCGGCAAACACCGCCCGAATCCGCATTTTGAACGCGCCTAAACCGGTTCTGAAGCCGGTTTTGTGCTCTTACTCGTTTTTGGGCGCGGGGTGCTTGCAGATCACACTCATGTAGATCATGCCAAGCACGGCCGCGGTGACAGAGCCGGCGAGAATAGCGGCCTTGGCTGCAAGAACCTCAAACTGGGCCGTCGGGAAGGCAAGGCCGCTGATGAGAATCGACATGGTAAAGCCGATACCGCCCAGAATGCCCACACCGGCAATCATGTGCCAGTTAACGTTATGCGGCAGCTCGGAGATCTTAAGCTTAACCAGGGCAAACGTCATACCAAAGATGCCGATCGGCTTGCCCAGCAGCATGCCAAAGTACACGCCGAGCGTCACCGGGTCGGTGAGCAGCGTGCTCATGTCCACGCCCACTAAGCGAACCTGAGCGTTTACGAACGCAAAGATCGGCAGGATCACAAAGTTGACCGGCGTGGAGATCAGACGCTCCATGCGGATAAGCGGCGGGGTCACGCGGTGCATGACGCGCTCGACCTTGGTTGTCGAGACGGTAAAGTCATGCTGGCCCAGGATGTGCGCCTCGTCATCGTAACGGTCGTCGAGCAACGGCAGGCACTCGCCCAGCCAATCGGTAAGGCTATCGAGCTTAACGCCGCACTTGGCCGGAATGGTGAAGGCCAGGATGACGCCGGCAAGCGTAGCGTGCACGCCGCTCTTGAACATGCAGAACCACAGCAGCAGGCCCAGCACCGAGTACGGGGCAAGGCGGTAATGCTGCGTCTTGTTGAGCCACACGAGCGCGCAGGTCACAAGTGCGGCGGCGCCCAACCAAAACGGATTGGGGCTCTGACCGTAAAAAATGGCGATGGCGGCGATGGAGATGAGGTCGTCGGCAATAGCGAGCGTCGAGAAGAACACGCGCACGCCGTTGGGAACGCGATTGCCCAAAAGCGACAGCACGCCCAGCGCAAAGGCAATATCGGTCGCCATGGGGATGGCCCAACCGTTGCGGGCACCGGCATGGTTAAAGATCAGGTAGATGCAGGCGGGAACGACGACGCCGCCCACGGCCGCCAGCATGGGAAGCATGGCCTGACGCGGATTCTTGAGCTCGCCGACCGTCATCTCGTACTTAAGCTCAATGCCCACCAACAAAAAGAAAATCGCCATGAGGAAGTCGTTGACGAAAAGCTCAACGGTGAGACCGGCCGTAAGGTTGCCCAGACCCACATACAGCGGGGTCTCCAAAAAGTGATGGATGGCCTCGTAGGCATCGGTGTTGGCGCAGATAACGGCGGCGATAGCGGCGAAGACCATGACGACGGCGGAAATCGTGCCGTTCTCGGCGATGCGCTCCCAAATGTCGTGACGTTCAAAGCGCTTGCGCTCACGAACGTTGAACAGCTGCTCAGTTGCTGCCATGGGCGGCTCCTTTCACGGGAAAGTTCCCGTCTTAAAAAAGCACGGCCCGCCCAAGTGGCGGCGCCGCGCTCTAACGTATTACGCTTGCATCTAGCCTACCCTGCACGACAAGCACGCAGGCGTGGCCGAAAAGCGGAACCACAGGTTGAACATTATTTGCTCAACGGCACGGGCACGCCTGTCCGGGAGACGACGCGGCGCCGTGCACAAAAAACGACCGGAGCGCGGGGCGTCCGCGATCCGGTCGTGGCGTTTGGTCAACTAAACCTAGCAGGCGGCCATGATGGGAGCAGCGACCTGCTTCTTACGGGAGAGGACGCCCGGCATCCAGACGCCGTCGTGCTCGTCGGCAATGCCCAGGCCCTTCTGAGCAGCCTCGGTCTCGCCCTCGAGCAGGACCTGCGAGCCCTCCTCCATGATGTCGGTGATGCACAGGACAATGCCGTCGGCACCCTTCTCGGCGGCGTAGGCGCGCATGGCCTCGCGAATCTCGTCGATCATGCCGAGTGCACGGGTCTTGTCGACGGTCTCGTACTGGCCGATGAGCAGCTTCTTGCCAGCGGGCTCAAACATCTTGATGTCGTTGCCGACCATCTCGGCTGCAGTGAAGGAGCCGGACGGACGGGTGAGGAAGACCTCCATGCCAAACTTGACCGGGTCGACGCCCACCTGCTCGCCGAGCTTGGCGGCGACGGCGCGGTCGACATCGGTGGTGGTGGGGCTCTTGAGCATGAGCGTATCGGTCATCATGGCCGAGAGCAGCAGCTTGGCCTGGACGTCGGAAAGCTCAACGCCGAGCACGCCGGCGAGCTTGGTGACGATGGTGCAGCTGGAGCCCCAGGGCAGGCAGATGTAATGCAGCGGGCCGGCGGTCTCAAAGTCGCCGATGCGGTGATGGTCGACGACGCCAAAGACCGTGGCGTCCTTAAGGCCTTCGACGGACTGGGCGGACTCGTTGTGGTCGGTGAGGACGACGAGCTGACCGGCCTCGACGGAATCGATCACGCGGGGCTCGGCAATGCCGGCGTCGGCGAGCAGCTTGGCGGACTCGGCCGGAAGCTGGCCAAGGGCACAGGCCTCGTAGGTGTTGCCGGCATACTCAACCTGGTTGAGCAGCTGGGACAGGACGACGGCGCTCATGATGGCGTCGTTATCGGGGTTCTGGTGACCAAAGACAAGAACGTTTGCCATGGATTTCCTCCACTTGATATGTGTACTTGGACGTAGCTATGGTAGCACGCCGATGCCGAGCCTTCGCAGACGGAAGGGCTACGGCATATTTTGGGGCAGGCATGGAGGCCAAGGCTGTCCCTTTTGCACCATGTTGGTGCAAAGTAACCTGGCCCCCTTGCACCAGCTATTTGCCGGCGGCGCGCAGGGCTACGTAGGCGGCACCGATGATGCCGGCGTCGTTTCCGAGCGAAGCGACCTTAATGGGTGTCTCGCGCGAGGCGGAAAGCGCATACTGCTTAAAGTGCTCGCGAACCTTGTCGAGGTAGACATCGGCCGAGGCGGAAGCGCCGCCGCCGATGAGGAACATCTCGGGATCAACCACGTTGGCAATAAGCGCCAGTGCGCGGCCAAGATAGTCGGCCATGGTATCGGCCGCGGCCAGCGCGAGCTTGTCGCCCTCGCGGCAGGCCTGGAACACGTCCTTGGAATCGGAGGGGCCGGTCAGCTCGATGGGCTCGACGCCCGCCTTCTTGCACTCGGCAAGGTAGTTGCTCACCACGCCGGTGGCGCTGGAATACTGCTCCAGATGGCCATGGCCGCCGCAGCCGCAGGTGCGCTCCTCAGCCGGGTTCAGGCACATGTGGCCAATCTCGCCGCCGGCGCCCACAACGCCCGACACCACGTCGCCGTTAACGATAACGCCGCCGCCCACGCCGGTACCGATGGTGACCATCACCACGTTCTGCACTCCCTTGGCAGAGCCGAGCCAGGCCTCGCCCATGGCAGCGGCGTTGGCATCGTTCTCGTACTTAACGACCGCATCGGGGCAGTGCTCCTGAATGGCGACTCTCAGCTCGGGCAGGTTAATGGCAATGTTGGCCTTGACCTTGGCATCGCCCGATGCCGGGATGGGGCACGGAACGGCCAGACCAATGCCCGCCACAAAGGCACGCGGAATCTGAGCCTTGGCGACCACCTGGTCGATAGCCTCGGTCACCGCGGCAAAGCCCGCAGCGTCAACGATAGGAGGCGTAGGCACGCTGGCCTTGGCCAGCAGGTTACCGTCTTCGTCGAACAGGCCCTCCTTAACCGAAGTGCCGCCGACGTCGATGCCGATGTAGTACTGCTTAGGTTCCATGGGAGCCCACCTTTCTCGTTTAAACATTGCCTGTATGGTACCGCTCCCAAGGCAAAAACCTGCCAAAAAGGGGCAGGTTTGTTTTGGCAGGTTTTATCTGGAAAAACGCGAATGACCGCTTAACACGACATTACTCAGATGTTTATCTATTTAGAGCGCTCTAATTTATATGCAAAGCGACTTTTAATTATATCTTTCTCGAACTTTTTCAATATATAATAGGGATGCTTAGGTGTTAACTATACTTTCTTTTATACTCAATCAAGTTGGAAAGGAGGCTCCATGATTCCCAAATACGAGGCGATAGCTGCAGATATTCGTCGCACTATCGAGGATGGCGCTCTTAAACCGGGCGACAAGCTTCCTACCGTCGTTGAGTTCTGCAAGCTGTATGGCGTTTCCAAAATCACCGTCAAACGAGCGATTGAGCAGATTACCGAGGAAGGCTTGGTCACGAGTCGTCGCGGATCGGGCACCTACGTCAAAGACGCCGCAGGGCTCCCCGGCAAAGCGTTTTTCCAGGGCAAGAATGACCGCGCCCAAGGCTTTTCGTACGAGCATCGCGGCGAGAAGGTCGCCTCGGTGGTCTACGATTTCTCGATCGTCAATCCGCCGGCAGAGGTTGCCACCCAGCTGGGAATGGCCGAAGACGACTTTGCCTATCACATCGTGCGCGTACGCGAGGTCGATGGCCTGCCCATCGTTATCGAGTACACCTATATGCCGCTCGAGCTGATCCCGGGTCTGAAGAAAAAGGACCTGTACGCGTCGGTCTACAGCTATATCCGCGAGCAGTGCGGGCTTAAGATCTCGAGCTTCCACCGCACCATCCGCGCCGTGGCGGCAACCGAGGAAGAGGCTGAGCGCTTGAACACCAAGCCCGGCTCTCCCCTGCTCGAGCTCAACCAGATTGGCTTTTTGGACAGCGGTGCCGCGTTTGAGTACTCAATCTCGCGCAACGTTGGCGACCGCTTTGAGCTGCACAACGTAACGTTGGCTTAAGTTTGTAATCCGGCGGGCGCTCGCTTTGGCTTATTTCGCGAGGCGCCTGCGCAACCTGATGGGGGTACGCACATGTCCGATTTGATTAAACTCACGCCGATCTTCCACGAGAAGATTTGGGGCGGCCGCCAACTGGAGACCGTCTTTGGCTATGACATTCCCGAGGGTCCCATCGGCGAGTGCTGGGCCATCTCGGCTCATCCCAACGGCGACTGCCAGATTGCGGAGGGCCCGTACGCCGGTCACACGCTGTCGTGGCTGTGGGCCGAACACCGCGAGCTCTTTGGCAACTGCGAGGGCAAGGAGTTCCCGCTGCTCATTAAGATTCTGGACGCCAAGGACGATCTGTCGATCCAGATCCACCCCAACGACGAGTACGCCGCCGAGCACGAGAACGGCAGCCTGGGCAAGACCGAGTGCTGGTACGTGCTGGATTGCGAGCCCGGCTCCACGATCATCGTCGGCCAGCGCGCGCATGACCGCGCCGAGGCCGCACAGATGATTGAGGACGGCCGTTGGGACGACATGCTCAACGTGCTGCCGATCCACAAGGGCGACTTTTTCCAGATCGACTCCGGCACCGTGCACGCCATCAAGACCGGCACGTTGATTCTTGAGACGCAGCAGTCGAGTGACGTGACATATCGCCTGTACGACTACGACCGCCCGGGCACCGACGGCAAGCTGCGCCCGCTGCACATTGAGCAGAGCCTGGACTGCATTAACTTTAACGCACAGGCCCCGACCGACGGTACCGTGACCGCACCTGAGGTCGACGGCGTGACCGAGCTGGAGTCCAACCCCTGCTACACCGTCGATCGCGTGCGCGTGAACGGCAGCAAAACCCTGGAGCAGCGCTGGCCCTTCATGTGCCTGTCGGTCATCGACGGCAAAGGCACCGTCTGCGGCGACCCCGTCCACAAAGGAAGCCACCTGCTGGCCCCGAGCACCGTGGACAAGATTGAGCTCGAGGGCAAGATGGAACTGATCATCAGCCACCTGTAGGTCACCGGTCCCCAAGCGCTCGCCGGGACGGGGCGCGGGGTTTGGTCGCCTGCTCGGACAGTCCTGCTCGCACGGAGAGCACATTAAGTGCTCTCCGGCTCGTGCGGAACTCGCGATCGACCAAACCCCGCGCCCCATTACAGTTTGAGTCGTCCGAAAGGGCGGCTCTTTTCCGTTGCATGGTTATACGATTGAGCCGTACCGGTGGTCGCTGGCCGACCGCCCCGGAC
>DBGEDL010000006.1:0-30179 GCA_048375035.1 Collinsella sp. | reverse complement strand
GCGCCGGTTTGACCGGCCCGCCACGGGTCAATCTGCAGTGCGGCCCGAACCCCGTGAGGGCCGGCGCCTTTAGACGCGTGCCGGAAATCCAAGGGTTATACCCTAAGAGCAAACCACCCCTTTTAGGGGTGGTTTTGATTGCACGGTACGGATGCGTTTTATTGCACGCTGAGCGGACTCGCAGACCGTTCGGACGTTAAAACGAACCGACCGCGCCTTCGTGCTGCCGAGGGTGTTCATAAGTGGATAGTATGTGCTTACTATCACAACGTGTGCCGTGTCTGGGAAGCACGGTGCCGCTCATTGGGAGGAACAACATGAAAAAGAAGCTGCTGCTTGCGCCCCTCATGGCCGTTTTGGTTGCATGCGTGGTCGTGCTTTCCGGCTGCGGAGGCCCTTCGATCGAAGAACTCATCACCGAGGACCTTACGACTCAGTTCGATGAGGTCAAAAACGGTGGCGACGATTTCCTCTCTGGTCTGGAAGAGGCTTCGGGCGACGAGTTCGAGCAGCTGGGCATCGATCCCAAGGAGTATGCCAAGACCTATCTCGAGGGCTTTGATTACGAGATCGGCGACGTGACGGTCGACGAGGACAAGGGCGTTGCAACCGCCGAGGTCTCCATCACCTGCAAGTCCATGAACAAGATCGTCGAGGACTTCTCCACCCAGTATCAGGAGAAGGTCGCTGCACTTGACACGGTTCCTTCCGATGACGAGCTGTACAAGATGGCCGGCCAGGTGATGGTCGATGTGACCAAGGCCACCGAGCCCAGGAAGACCACGGTTATCTTCAAGTACACCTGCAACGACGACGGCGAGTGGTCTGCTGACGACTCCGTCAACTCCGAGATGATGGATGCGATGCTGAGCTAGGGGAGTTACGCGGTAGTTTGTTACGGCGTTTTACCAAACGCCGTAACTGCTCGACGCTGCGCGGGCACCAGAGCGACAACTTGTCATTCAAAGAGGACGGCATGACCAGAAGGTCTATGCCGTCCTCTTTTCATGCCAATTTGTTCGCTCTGGTGCCCGCTCGCTGTCATTGCCGAAACATCGGCGTTGCCATGGCAGTCATTGGGGACGTTCTTAAACGACTACTTTCCGCGCGACAGAATCTATGCAGCCGTGTTGAGCGACAGCCCCGCTACTCGCCCAGAATCAGCGCCGCGAGCTCATCCTGGGTGTCCACCACGTAGTCGGCGCCGGCGGCTTCTAGCTCTGCGCGGCCACGGAAGCCCCAGGCGACGCCGGCGCTCTTGAGGCCGGCGTTGTGACCGGTCAGGATATCGACATTGGAATCGCCCACATAGAGTGTGGTTGCCGGGTCGGCGCCTAGCTCTTTCATCACATGCAGCGTAACAGGCGCCTCGGGCTTGGGAGGAAACGCGTCGACGCGGCCCTGCACCAGCGCAAAGCGGTCGGGGCCAAAGTACTTTTCGATAAGCGGGGCAGCCGAGACATGGTCCTTGTTGGTAAGCACGGCCAGCTGAACGCCCGCGGCGCGCAGACGGTCGAGCATCTCGATCGTGCCGGCGTAGGGGGCGGTATGGTCCTCCTTGTGCTCGCCGTAATATGCCCTAAACTCGGCAAGCGTCCGCTCAAACATGCGACCGTTGCCCGCGTACTCGGCGGGCATAAAGCGCTCGACCAGCTTGAGCATGCCGTTTCCTACCTTGTAGCGGTACTCGTCCACGGCAAACGTAGGCCAGCCGTGCATCTCGCAGGTATGGTTGCCGGCGGCCGCCAGATCCTCGAGCGTGTTGAGGATGGTGCCGTCCAGATCAAAAATCACATGGGAAAACGCTGCTGCCATGGGTGCTCCTGCCGTTTGAGTTGTAAAGCGCACCTCATGATACTGGCCTTGCGCGTCGGGCGTGCCTGGAATCTGAATATCTGTAACAACCTTGAGTTGCACTGCGGCGGCTGCGCGCCGTGTCTGCTAGCAAATCCTCGGCAGCTGCTCTCCCACGAGCATGTCGAGGATACGCGTCGAGCCCCAGCCGGTGCGCACGCGCACGGCGGGACGAGCGTCTTCGGCAATCGGTAGCACGCGCCCGATGATGGCGGCGTTCTCGCCGTAGCGGGCGGCACGCATGGCTGCCAGCGCCGCGTCGGCCTGCTCGGCGGGCACCACGGCGACCATCTTGCCCTCGTTTGCCACCTGCAGCACGTCGTAGCCGAGCATCTCGCAGGCGGCCTGCACGTCGGGGCGCACGGGCACATCGTCCTCGTCGATTTCCATGGCAACGCCGCTGGCCTGCGCAAACTCGTTGAGCGTCGAGGCCAGGCCACCGCGCGTGGGGTCGCGGAAGCAGCGTGTGTCGGGTGCTGCGGCCAGAACGTCGGCAATCAGGTGGTTGAGCGGTGCGGCATCGCTTTCGATCGTGCTCGAAAACGCCAAGCCCTCGCGTTGGCTCATGATGGCGATGCCGTGGTCGCCCAGTGTACCCGATACCAGAATGACATCGCCGGGGCGGCAGTTGGCGCCGCTGAGCGCCACACCCGTGGGAACCTCGCCCACGCCGGCGGTATTGATGTAGACGCCGTCGGCGCCGCCACGCTCGACTACCTTGGTGTCGCCCGTGATTATGGACACGCCCGCCTCGCGCGCCGTTTCGGCCATCGTCTGCACAATCTGGTGGAGCTTATCCATGGGATAGCCCTCTTCGAGGATAAAGCCGCACGACAGGTAGCGCACGTTGGCGCCCGAGGTCGCGACATCGTTGACGGTTCCGCACACGGCAAGGCGGCCGATGTTGCCACCGGGGAAGAACTGCGGCGAGACTACAAAGCTGTCGGTCGACATGGCGATGCGCCCGCTCGCGGGCAGTGCGGCGACGCCGGCGTCGTTGCCCTCGAGCAGCTCGGGCGACCCAAAGGCATCCAAAAAGACCTCGTCGATGATGCGTTTCATCATCTGGCCGCCAGAGCCGTGGCCCAGCAAGACAGCGCTATCGGAGATACTATGGGACATATCGAAAACTCCAATCGAGGGTGGTGCCAGCAAGCGAGTGCGTGGGACAAATTCATCAGAAGTGTTTGTCCCACGTGGGCGTTCAGGTTAGTTTCTGTACCTAAAGTACGCGGCGCAGCTGCCTTCGGAGCTCACCATGCACGGGCCGACGGGATGCTCGGGCGTGCACGCGTGGCCGAACAACGGGCAGTCGCTGGGTGTAATAGCCCCGCGCAGCACGTCGCCGCAGCGACATCCGCGCGGCTCGACCGTCGGTTCAATCGGCACGTCATAGCGGGCACCGGCATCAAAGCGCGCGAACTCGGGCCGGATGGAAAGGCCCGAGGCGGGAATCGGTCCCAGCCCGCGCCACGTGGTGTCGCACGGCTCAAATACCTGCTCGACCAGCTGGCGCGCCACGGGGTTGCCGTCCGCATTGACGCCGCGGCGGTAGGCGTTGTCGATCTCGGGCCGTCCCTCAATAACCATTTGGACCAGCATGCAAATGCCCTGCAAGATATCGACCGGCTCAAACCCGGTAACCACGCCCGGGGTCCTAAACTCATCGACCAAAAAGCCAAATGGCGCCACGCCCGTGATGGTGGCGACGTGACCCGGCAGGATAAAGCCGTCGATGGTCGTCTCGGGGTCGTTGGCGATCGCACGCAGCGCCGGTGGCGTGGTCTTGTGGGCGCAATAGACCGAGAAGTTCTGGAGCCCGCGCGCATCTGCCTCTAGGATGGCGGCGGCGATGGTGGGCGTCGTGGTCTCAAAGCCCACGCCCATAAAGATGACCGGGCGGTCGGGGTTGTGCTCGGCAATATCGAGCGCGTCGAGTGGCGAGTAGACGATGCGGATGTCGCGTCCGGCTGCCTTTTGCGCGGCAAGCGAGGTAGACGATCCGGGCACGCGCATCATGTCACCAAAGGTAGTGATGATGGCGCCGTCCATCTTGGCGAGTGCGATTGCGTGGTCGATGTCGCGGTTCGCGGTAACGCAGACGGGGCAGCCCGGGCCGCTCAACAGCTTGAGCCCCGCCGGCATAATGGAGCGAAAACCATAGCGGCCAATGCTCACGGTATGCGTACCGCAGACTTCCATAAGGTTGATACTGCGATCGCCGACAAGCTCATGAATGCGGTCGATGAGCTCGCGAGCGAGCCGTGGGTCGCGGAATGCCGAAAAGTCGATACCGGAGTGAACCGGTTGTGCCGCCGCCACTAGTATGCCTCGGCCGGGTTGGTGGCGAGCTGGTCCTCTTCGACCAGCTCGGTCATGGCGTTGACCAGCTCGAGCGTCTCTTGAGCTTCCTGCTCGTCGACAATCTGGATGCCAAAGCCGGCGTGTACGAGAACATAGTCGCCTACCTGCGCCGTCGGCACAAGTCGCAGCGACACGGGGCGCTCGATGCCCATCATGTCGACGGTCGCCTTTAGGTCGTCGTCGCGTTTGACCACTTTACCGGGAACGGCAAGGCACATAATGTTCCCCTTTTATACGCTTTGCGCTGGATAGGCGCCTAATAATCCATCAGTTGATGGTAGCGCTCGCGGGGGACACGAGCAAACGCGTTACACCTGTGAGACGGCTGCGCATGGGCTGGCCAAACAGCCTACTGCGGTATGACCTGCGCGAGCCGAGCGCGGGCGACCGCCGCCTGGCCGTAGGCGATGCAGCCGTCGTTGACGGGCACGGTGTGGGGAACCAAGACGGCAAGACCGGCGTCTTTGAGCTCGCGCGTGAGGAGCCGAAGCAAAAGCCGGTTCATGAACACGCCGCCCGAGAGTGCGACGGTGTCGATGCCCTCGCGGGCGCAGATCTCGCTTGCGATACGTGCCGATGCGCGTGCAATGACGATATGGAAGCCGAGTGCGAGCCTGTCGGTTGGCGCGTCGGCCTCGATTCCACTCAAAAGCGCCTCAAAAAGCGGTTTGGGATCCAAAATGAGGGGGTTGTCCGAGGCCGCCTGGACGGTTAGTTCAGATACGTATTTTTGTGATGGGCTCTGGGTGGCAAAAGCCGTCTGCGATGATCCCAAATGGGTTGATTTGGGGTGTTCGGCAGACATATTTGCCGCAAATAGGGTGTCTGGAGAGCCTTTTTTGGCCAAATCTGAGGCAAAAATGCGGGATAGGGGGTCAGTAGTTAATACATATCTGAACAAACTGTCCAGCGATGTTGAGACGGATGCGGATACGCCAGCCTGATTGCCAGTGAAATGGCTGTTTTCGTCGCTAAAAGCGCGCCAAGCGGCGGCCTCGAGCTCGATGGCGGGTTCGCCCTCGTAGGTTGCAGTGCCGCAGATGTCCAAGATCGCCGCCGCGGCGTCAAACAGACGGCCCATACTGCTCGTTCGCGGGCTGTTGATGTTCCGCTTGATCATCGTGGTCGTGATACTGCGCGTCTGCTCATCGAGGCCGCCCAGGAGTCCCGCGGCACCCGGATGTTCGAGTAGATCGAGCTCGCTCAGCAGGGCAAAGGCGTTGCGTCGGGCGTCGCGCACAGATGCGGCGCCACCGGGGAGTGCCCAGGTACGCAGGTGCGCGGTGCGCTCAAAATCGGCGAGGCCGGCGACAAGAAACTCACCGCCCCAAATGGTTCCGTCGGTGCCAGCGCCCGTTCCATCGAAGGCGATGCCAAGTACGCGCGCATTGGGTGCAAGCTGTCCTGTGGCGATAGCCTCGGCCATTACGCTCGCGATATGCGCATGATGGTGCTGCACCTCGACGAGCGGCAGATTGCATTTTCGCGCCTGCTCGCGCGCCCACTGGCTCGATAGATAGCTGGGATGTACATCGCAGGCTAAGGCGGCGGGCGCCAAGTCAAAGAGATCTTCCAAGCGCGTGCGCGCGGCGTTCCAGGCATCGAAGGTCCCGCCGTTTTCAACATCGCCGATATGCTGCGACACAAAACAGGTTGCCTCGCCGTTCGTCCCTTCACGCGTGAGCGCAATCGTGGCCTTTTGTTGTGGCCCACAGGCGAGCACGCAGGACGGAGTGCCGTCGAGCGCCGGCAACGGCAGCGGCTGGGGTGCATATCCGCGAGCGCGCCGCACGGGCATAACGGCGCCGTCGACCACGCGTACCACAGAGTCGTCGTAGCGCGACAGAATTGCGCGGTCGTTACCGAGCAACGCGTCGGCGATACCGGCGGCAACGAGGTGTTCCCAGGCAAGGTCGTCGTCGGTCTCGATGGGTTCTTCGCTCAGGTTTCCGCTGGTCATGACGAGCGCGTGCATACCGCAGGCTTCTGCCGCGGCAAGCAACAGATGCTGAAGCGGGGTGTAGGGGAGCATAACACCGAGCTCGGGAAGGTCATGCGCGACGGACGGTGCGAGCGCGAGGGCGTCGGGGGAATCGCCGCTCTCGCAAACAGCAAGTCGGCGCAGCAGCACGATGGGGCGAATGTTGCCGGCCAGCAAGCCGCGCTCAACGTCGCTGACATGGCACAGGCGTTCAACGTCGGCAAGGTCGCGCACCATAACGGCAAGCGGCTTGTTGCTGCGGCGTTTGCGGCGGCGAAGCTCGGCTACCGCCTGCTCGTTGGAGGCGTCGCATGCCAAGTGAAATCCGCCCAGTCCCTTGATAGCGACGATACCGCCGTTGGCCAGCAGCTCAACACAGCGGTCGATAATGGCGTCGCTGGTCTCGCGCGTGGTGCCGACTGCCGGTGTCGCGGCGGCTTTGCCCGGCTCATCGCCCACGCTCGCTTCGCGCCACATGATATGCGGCCCGCAATTAAAGCAGGCATCGGGCTGCGCGTGAAAGCGACGGTCGAGCGGATTGGCATACTCCGCGGCACACTCAGGGCACATGGGAAAACGGTCCATCGAGGTAGCCGCTCGGTCATAAGGCAGCGATCGGATGATGGTAAAGCGTGGGCCGCAGTTAGTGCAGTTGATAAAGGGGTAGTGATAGCGTCGGTCGGCGGGATCGAACAGCTCGCGCAGGCAATCGTCGCAGGTGGCGATATCGGGCGAGACGAGCGTCGTGTGCGCGGTCTGGTCCTGCGATGCTACGATGCGAAAACCCTCTTCATTGGCGGCATCCCAACCGTTGGCTGCCAGGTCCACAACCTCGACATGCTCTACGCGGGCTGCCGCAGGCGCATGCTCAGAAAGCGCGGCAACAAAAGCATCGAGCGCACCGGCCAGAGCATGCGCTTCGATATGCACGCCGTCGCCCGCGTTGAGCACCCATCCGCAAATGCCATGCGCCATGGCCTCGCGATACACAAACGGCCGCATGCCAACGCCCTGCACAATGCCCGTTACATGAATATGCACATGCCGCATGCGACACCCCTCATCAAAACCGACCAAATAGGGACAGGTGCGCTACAGCCCCAGGCTCTGCTTGGTGGCGGCGCACGTGAGCTCGCCGTGCTTAACGCCGCGCAGGCCCAGCAGACGGTCGGCTAGTTCGTAGACGCGCTCGCCGCGACCCTTGAGCGCCAGAATCTCCAAGCAGTTGTGGTGATCCAGATGCACGTGCATGGTCGATACGATCTCGTCGGTGTAGTCGTGCTGCACTTCGTCCAGACGGCGCGTCAGGTCGCCGGTATGGTGGTCGTAGATCATGGTGAGCGACCCGATAACATGCTCATCGGGCGTGCGCATCTGCTCCTTGGCGATCGAGGCGCGAATCAGGTCGCGTACGGCCTCGGAGCGGTTGGCCACGTCACCGCGGCGTGCGATCTGCTCGTCAAAGCGGCGCAGCAGATCGTCGGGCGCGGTCACCGAAAAGCGGACCAGCTCGGAGCTGGAGCCGGCGCAACGGCAGCTCGCCTGGTCGGCCGGACCGTGCGGATGCTCGTGCTTGTGGTCGCAGCCGTGCTCGTGCTCGTGCTCGTGCTCGGTCACGCTACACCAGCTTCACGGAGCCGACGGAGTTATGGTCGGCCTCGATGGCGTCCTCGTAGCCCTCGAGCGCGTCATGCGCCTCGTGCAGCGCAGCCATGGCGGCCTCGAGCTTGGCGCCAATACGCTCCATGTCAAAGTTCTCGGTCGCATGCAGCAGCTGATGGCTCCACTCATGAGCGAGCTCGATGGTGTCGTCGACCTGCTTGACGCTCATGGCAAGCTGGCTCATGTTCATTCCAACATCATGCATGGGAAATCTCCTTTTGTATGGGGCAGTTCAGTGGTTCAGATTTTACTACGCCCACTCTGTGCGCAGCTGCATAAGAAAACGGGTGCGAGTCTGTGCGACTCGCACCCGTTCACTGGGGGCTGTTTGTAACTACCATACTATCCATGGTCGCACGCGCCGCACCCGGCAGTCCGGCGAGCGGTGCAAAACCGCTCATGGACGGTGGGTAAGTAACAAGCGTATTACAGATGCTTCTCCAGCAGCGCCTGCAGCCTCGCCTTGGGCAGAGCGCCAACCGAGCGGTCAATCTCTTCGCCGTTCTTAAACACAATCAGCGTGGGGATGCTCATGACGCCATACTTCATGGCCCGGTCCTGGTTATCATCGACGTTGCATTTGGCAACGGTAAGCTTGCCCGCCAGCTCATCGGCAACCTCGTCAACGATGGGCGAGAGCGATCGGCAGGGCCCGCACCACGGTGCCCAAAAATCGACCAGCACGGGCAGGCTGCCGTTAACGATGGAATCGAAGTTCTCGGGGGTAATCTGCTTAATGTCAGCCATGGTGACCTCCATAATGTGACGCGGCTCAGCCGCGTAAAACTCAGTACGACCGTGCTTATACCCAGCCGCCCGCAAAGCAACCACTCGCAGGCGGCTCTTTTATATAATGGTGGGCACGCAAACGATTGGAGAGCGCATGTCCACGTCACAAAGCCAGAAAAAAGAAGCCATCGCCCAGGCGGCCGAGCAGGAGCTCACATCGCTTGCGGTCCGTGGCGTGCGCATCGTGGGCAACGCGTGCTCGCCGATCGTGCTGGTCAAAGGCGATTTGGACGAAGCCGAGCGTTCGGGTGGCGAGCTTGCCGCCGGCCCGGATGGCGCGGCGTTGCGCAAGGCGCTTGGGGCCATCGGCTACGCGCCCGAGGATTTTTGCGTGCTGGCAAGCGTCGCCGGCGCAGGCGACGGAGCGGTCGCGGCGGGCGAGACTCTGCCGTGCGAGCTGTTCCGCGAGGCACTTGAGGCCTTGGACCCCGAGGCGGTGCTACTGCTCGACAACAACGCGGCTGACGCCATGCGCGAGACCTACGCCGATATGCTCGTGGCGATCGATGACTTCGACACCGCCATGCTCAAGCCCGGCCTGGTCGCCCATGTGCAGGGCCGCCGCGTGCTCGCGCTCGACGGCTTTGAGGCGGCACTCACCGACAAGGCCGCTAAGCAGCGCATGTGGGCCTACATCAAGCAGCTGACCCCGGCGGCCGCGCCGCTGTAGCGAGCCCGCGTCGACAAACGACCCCGAGCGGGCGAGCCGTACCCGCGGAACGCAAATCCGTCGCGCCCGCGCCCTTACATCACAGCGCGCAGCTCAAACCGATCGCCGTTAATGCGGAACTGGCAGTTGCCGTTCATACGCTCCACGGCAAGTTTGATGCTCTTGGTGCCAAAGCCGTGGCCCGCATGCCGGGTCACGGGCATGCCGTCGACCATGCGCGGTGCGCGGTCAAACGTGTTGGAAACTAACAGCAGCAGCTGGCCGTCCTCCAATCGTAGGTCAAAGTCGACGAATCGCTTTCCTTGGGGTGCAGCGCTTGCGGCGGTGATAGCGTTTTCCAAGGCATTTGAGAGCACGCTAAACAGGTCGGCGTCACCTACGTGGATGGTTTCGGGTACGGAGGCGCGCAGGTTGGCGGTAATGCCGTTTCTATTGATATCCGAGTTAAATGACGAAAGCGCAATGTTTACGGTCTCGTTGGCACAGAAGCGGCGTACGGCGGTTCGGTCGCCGGCTTCGCAGAGTTCGTCGATGCGTTTGAGCGCCTCGTCGGTGTGGCCCTCCTCAATTAAAGCGGCCAGGCCGCGTAGGAAGTGGCGCATATCGTGGCGAAGAATCGACAGCTTGCGCCCAGATTGACGCCAAGCCTCGAGCTCTTTGATGGCGGCGCTGTCGCGGGTTTCGAGCATCCAACGCTCTCGCTCGGCGGTTTCCTTTTCTTCGTATTCGCGCAGGTAAACGGCAAGAAACATAAGATAGAAGGCACAGAGCGCAAATGCCAAAAACTCAACCGTCACCACCGAGCCCGAGTGGAACAGCGTGGTGTAGACGTTGGTGGCGTAGTCAAAGATGTAATAGACGAGCGGCAGGATTAAAAGGATGCCCAGCTCGGTGGTGCTTTTAATCGCTAAGCGCGGACCGATGTCGCCGGCCCAATGCAACAGGACGGCAAAGACGGCGAGCGTGGTAGCGATGCGTGCCAGATAGTACGCGATCTGAGAATCGGTTGCGGCAAATGCGGCGATACCCATCCAATTGCTGAACTGGCAGCTCAGATAGGCGCTGGTGACGCCCAACGCCGCGAGCAGCGGACTCAAGTGGTAGCGCGCGCATAGGTAGACGGTAAGCGGCAGGTGCACGACGAGCGGATAGACCTGACGGGCAAAAAGCTCTCCGCCAACGACATTGGCGATCGAAAAGGCAGCGCCGGTTGCGGCTCCGACCCCCACCAACTCGAGTGCATGGCGTCGATTGATTTCGATACCGCACAGCGCCGCCGAAGCAAAGACGCCAAAGAGTAGCGTTGTGGCGTGGTGGATTGCCCAAAGGACCATTTCGACCGAGGAGATCATCAGCGCCTCCCGCCCTCAAAGCGCACCGCAAAGTAGGCGTCTAGGAACCCCTGCTTGCTGCTGCGCGACAGCGGAATACACGCGCCGGAGCGCATGACGATGTCCGTGCGATCGAAGTGGTCGATGTTGCGCAAGTTGACCTGGTAGCTACGGTGGCATTTAAAGAAGGTGGCATTTTGCACCAAACGGTCCTCGACGCTGCGGAACGACTCGAGTGCCTTGATATCGCGTCCGTCGCGCAGGTGGAAGACCACGTGCTTGTTGCGCGCCTCGGCATATTCGATGTCGGACAGGCGCAGGGCGTGGTAGCCAAAGGACGTTTTGATCACGAGCTCGTCGGTTGCCGCCGGGCGCATGCTCGAAAGTTCGTCGAGTAACTGCGCCAGGCGTTCGTAAGTCACGGGCTTGAGCAGATAGTCGAAGGCGCGGACCTCGTAGGACTCCAGTGCAAACTCGGGCGACGAGGTGAGGAACACCAGGCGCACGGCGGTGTCGGCCTGGCGCAATTCGCGTGCGGTGTCCATGCCGTTGACGAGCGGCATGATCATGTCGAGCAGGATGATGTCGGCGCGCGACGCGGCATGGCGCGCCAGCAGGTCCTCGCCGCGCGTAACGAGCGCAACATCGACCGCCGTGCCCGTCTCGATCGACCAACGGTCGATCATCCGGTGCAGTCTATCTAGAAAAGCGACGTCATCGTCGCAGGCAATAATCTTGAGCATTCTGAGCCCCCTTAGTAGTTCGATTTTGCCACATTGGGCGCGGACCACTCGCGGGGGAGCGCCCGTTCGTGCCTCACGGTGCGCAACTCGCGCCGAGCGGTATTGCGGTGGCGAAAGATGCCTCCTGCGCTATCGAGAGCTCGGCTATCCTCAGCTTGCCAGTTCGAAAATGGACCTGCCGCATGATTGAATCTTTATTTCAACTTTACACCTAGGTTTACAGCTGTCTTGTCAGCTGTAAACCTAGGTGTCATACTAAAGCCCCAAGATTCGCCAAAAGAGAGGGGCCTTGATGGCACAGAGCGCGAACATGGATGCATCGGAGCTTGCACGCGATATTGCGGCCGGCCTGGCATCGGCAACGACGGCAACGGAGCGCGCGGCACTGGTGCCCGCAGAGCTCGTCGAGGCCATTCAGCAACTAAAAACCCAACGTGGCGCGGTGATCCTGGCACACTATTATGTGGCGCCCGAGGTCCAGGCCGTTGCCGATTACGTCGGCGACAGCTTCTACCTGGCAAAACTCGCTAAGAGCCTGCCGCAGCAGACCATCGTGCTGTGCGGCGTGGAGTTTATGGGCGAGAGCGCCAAGCTGCTCAATCCCACCAAGACCGTGCTGCTGCCCGAGCCGGGCGCGGACTGCCCCATGGCGCACATGGTCAAGCGCGAGACGGTCGATGCCGCCCGTGCCGAGTATGGCGATGACCTGGCCGTGGTGTGCTACGTCAACTCGACGGTCGAGATCAAAAGCTGGAGTGACGTGTGCGTTACCAGCTCCAACGCTGTCAAGATCGTGTCCGAGCTGCCGCAGCAGCACATTCTGTTCATTCCCGACCAGAATCTGGGCCGTTTCGTGGCCGAGCAAGTGCCGCAGAAGCACGTCATTCTCAACAAGGGCTACTGCCCGCGTCACCACATCATCACCGTCGAGCAAATCGTCGACGCGACGGAAGCCCATCCCGACGCGCTCGTGCTGGCGCACCCCGAGTGCAAGGCCGATGTCCTTGCCGAGGCCGACTACATCGGCTCCACCGCCGGCATCATCAAGTATGCCGAGGAGTCGGACGCGAGCGAGTTCATTATCGTGACGGTCCGCGGCGTGCTCTACGAGCTCGAGCGCCGCTGCCAGGGCACCGGCAAGAAGTTCTACTTCCCCGCGGTACAGCCCACTTGCGTCAACATGGACCTCATCACACTCGAAAAGCTCGTGCACTGCCTGGAGACGGGTGAGGGCGAGGTTCAGATCGGCGTGTCGGACGAGGCCGCCGACCAAGCCAAGCTCACGCTCGACCGCATGCTCGAGTACGCAGCGCGCTAAAACAATGTGACAAAGGGACAGTCCCTTTGTCACATTCAAGGGAGAGGATTCCTGTGGAAACCAAACAATACCCCGACATGCAGTGCGACGTCGTCATTGCCGGCTGCGGCGTGGCGGGCCTGTACGCGGCCCTCAATCTGCCGAAGAGCACGCGCGTGATCATGCTCTCCAAGGGCGCTGTCGACGAGTGCGATTCCATGCTCGCGCAGGGCGGTATTTGCGTGCTGCCCGAGGGCTCGGACTACGACGCCTTCTTTGAGGACACCATGCACGCCGGCCATTACGAGAACCGTCGCGAGAGCGTCGACATCATGATCCGCTCGAGCCGTTCGGTCATCAACGACCTGCTGGCCATGGGCGTGGACTTTGAGCGCAAGGCCGATGGCAGCCTCGACTTCACTCGCGAGGGCGCGCACAGCCGCCCGCGTATCGCCTTCCATGCCGACATTACGGGTAAGGAGATTACGACCAAGCTGCTCCAGGCCGTGCGCAAGCTGGACAACGTGCAGATTCTTGAGCACGTGGCCATGACCGACATTCTGACCGGCGAGCGCGACGGCGCCACGGTGTGCACCGGCGTCATCGCCGTTCCCGTGGACGAGGACGATTCGGCTCGTCCCGCCGACGAGCTGGTAAATGCCGCCGAGGGCGTGCATGCCGGCAAGCCGTTTGAGATTCACGCCTGCCATACGCTGTGGGCGACGGGCGGCATCGGTGGCGTATACGACCACTCGACCAACTACCCGCAGCTCACGGGCGACGCCTGCTACATCGCCCAGGAGCACGGCATTACGATGGAGCACCTGGACTACGTGCAGATTCACCCCACGGGCCTGTTCTCGCCGCAGCCGGGCCGCACCTTCCTGATCAGCGAGAGCTGCCGCGGCGAAGGCGCGATTCTGCTCAATGCCGCCGGCGAGCGTTTTACCGACGAGCTGCAGCCGCGCGACGTGGTCGCCGCCGCCATCCGCGAGCAGATGAAGCAGGACGGCACCGAGCACGAGTGGCTGAGCTTTGCCCCGGTCGAGCGCGACGTGGTGACCGGGCACTTTGCCAACATCCGCGCGCGCTGCCTGGAGGACGGTCGCGACATCTTGGACGAGCCCATCCCCGTCACGCCCACGCAGCACTACTTTATGGGCGGCGTGTGGGTTGACAAGGACGGCCGCACCTCGATGCCCGAGCTCTACGCCGCCGGCGAGACGGCTTGCAACGGCGTGCACGGCAAGAACCGCCTGGCCTCCAACAGCCTGCTTGAGTCCCTCGTCTGGGGTCGTCGCGCCGCTTGGCGTATGCGCACCGGCGAGTCGCTTGCCGTGGAGCAGGCGGGCGAGCCCGCGCTCGACGGACGTCACCGCGCCCTGAGCGCCGACACCCTTGCAATCGATGATTTGGCCCGTGCCGCCGGCACGCAGGCCGTGGAGGAGTAGACCATGAATCCCATTACCATGAAGCTCGTCGTCGATGATCTGATTTTGCAGGCCCTGCGCGAGGACATCACCTTTGAGGACGTGAGCACGGCGAGCGTGTGCCCCACGGCGCGCCCCGCCACCGTTGAGCTCATCGCCAAGGCAGACGGCATCATCGCCGGCCTGGACGTATTCGCCCGTACCTTTGAGCTGCTGGATTCGCAGAGCTCCGTACTGTTTGATGTTGCCGATGGCGACGAGGTGCACGCCGGCGACCACGTGGGCCAGGTGCGCGGCGACGCGCGCGTGCTGCTTTCGGGCGAGCGCGTGGCGCTCAACTACCTGCAGCGCATGAGCGGCATCGCCACCTATACGCACCAGATGGCCGCGGCGCTCGAGGGCACCAAGACCGTGCTCGTCGACACGCGCAAGACCACGCCGGGCATGCGTGTCTTCGAGAAGGCCGCAGTCGAGATCGGCGGCGGCAGCAACCACCGCTACAACCTGTCGACGGCCGTTATGCTCAAGGACAACCACATCGATGCCGCCGGTGGCGTGGCCCGCGCGATCGAGATGGCGCGCGCCCATGCGTCGTTTACCACGACGGTCGAGATTGAGTGCGAGAATCTGGACATGGTGCGCGAGGCCGTTGAGGCCGGTGCCGACATCATCATGCTCGACAACATGACGCACGACGATATGGCCGTCGCCATCGAGCTTATCGACGGCCGCGCCAAGACCGAGTGCTCGGGCAACGTGGATGCCGACAACATTCGCACCCTGGCCGATCTGGGCGTCGACTTTATTAGCTCGGGCGCCCTGACGCACTCCGCGCCGATCCTCGACCTCTCGCTTAAGCACCTGCGTCTGCTGGACGGTAAATAATGAATGCTCGCGAGCGTCGCCGTGCCATCATGGCCGTGCTCGAGGGGGCCAAAGATCCCGTTTCGGGCAGCGCGCTTGCCCGCGAGGTGGGCGTGAGCCGTCAGGTCGTGGTGCAGGACATCGCCCTGCTGCGCGCCGACGGGCACGATATCGTCGCCACCAACCGCGGCTACGTGCTGCAAGAAGCCGCGAGCAGTCCGGCTGTGCCCACGCGCCTGGTCAAGGTGCGCCACAGCGTGGAACAGGCGGGCGATGAGCTCACGAGCATCGTCGATGCGGGCGGCGCCGTGCTCAACGTGATCGTCAACCATCGCGTGTACGGCAAGATCACGGCCGACCTGGACATTCGCAACCGCCGCGATATCGAGCGCTACCTGCACGACATCGCCAGCGGCAAGAGCTTTCCGCTGCTGACGGTGACCAGCGGCTACCACTTCCACCGCATCGCAGCAGAAGACGAACAAACCCTCGACGAAATCGAGGCCATACTCAAGGAGAAAGGCTACCTGGCGGACCTGATGCCCTATGAGGACGACCTGTCCTAGCTCGACGCTGCAAACGCCCCTAAGCGGCAATCTGACGTTCAATCGTCGGTCGCGTACCAAAGTACGCTTCCCTCCTCTTTCACGTCACCTTGCTCGCTTAGGGGCGTTTTCGCTGACTTATGCTCAACCTGCGGTGTTGCTATAGTGGCTGCCCGTGTATACAAAAAGGAGGCCTCCGCGGCGATGCGGAGGCCTCTTTTTTGCACGGTGTACTTGTGAGTGTGCAAGTGGGGGAGTTGTTACTCCTCGACGATCTCGGTGATCGCGCCAGCGGGGCAAGCGTCCTGGCAAGCGCCACAGGCGACGCAGGAGTCCTCGTCAGCGACGGTAGCGACGTCCTGGAGCTCCAGAACGCCAGCGGGGCAGGAGTCGACGCAAACGCCACAAGCGATGCACTCGTCGGCATCAATTACGGGATGAGCCATGGTAGTTTCCTCTCTGTTGACCGACGCTACAGGCGATGCGCGCCGGTTTGATTCGGGCAAAAACATACCACGGGAGCGACCGTTTGCAATACCCTCTGGCCGGCATCTTCATACCGTTCGCCGAGTATGCCAAGGTTTACTAAAAAACGCGCAGGTGGGGCCGTTGAGCTGCGCAAATGTTAGCTAAAGGTGACTTGAAATATTGAGCTATTGAGCGTGCTTGCGGAAACCGCATCCCATTATTTTGTCGAAAAACGGGTTGCAGTTTCCGGTTAGGCCCGCTAGCGGAAAATGCGAGCCGGTATCAGCTCTCAAAACGGGATACGGTTTCCGGTTGAGCCTTCAGACGGAAACTGCGACCCGGAATCCACGCTCAAACCGGGATGAGCTTTCCGCAAGGCAGCCCCAGGCACCTTCGGACCCAAACCTCAGCCATCTCTACATAGATCTCGATAGATTTGCCGAGAACTCCAACAACGCGTCTACCTGCGCATTTGAGAACCTAAACTCTCGGCAATAAGAAATCTTATATGAATTGACTTAGATTTTGTATATTCCGGCCCATAAGGGGATACACTACATCCTGAAAGACAAGCCGAAACACCGCTCGGCAGACCGCCGAGTCGGTGCAAACGCACAAGAGAGAGGGAATTTCTAATGGGCAAGATTCTTGGTATCGACCTTGGTACTACTAACTCCGCAATGGCCGTTCTCGAGGGCGGTTCTCCGACCATTATCGTGAACGCCGAGGGCGATCGCACCACCCCGTCCGTCGTGGGCTTCCGTGCCGACGGCGACCGCGTCGTGGGTAAGGCCGCTAAGAACCAGGCTGTCACCAACCCCAAGAACACCGTGTTCTCCATCAAGCGCTTCATGGGCCGCAAGTACTCCGAGTGCACCTCCGAGATCAAGACCGTGCCGTACGAGGTCAAGGAGGGTCAGGGTGGCCGTGCCGTCGTCGACATCGAGGGCAAGGATTACACCGCTGAGCAGGTGAGCGCCATGACGCTCGCAAAGATGAAGGCCGACGCCGAGAAGTATCTGGGCGAGACCGTCACCGACGCCGTCATCACCGTCCCGGCCTACTTCAACGACGCCCAGCGTCAGGCCACCAAGGACGCCGGTAAGATCGCCGGCCTCAACGTCAAGCGTATCGTCAACGAGCCGACCGCTGCTGCTCTGGCCTATGGCTTGGACAAGCAGGGCACCGACCAGCGCATTCTGGTCTTCGACCTGGGCGGCGGCACCTTCGACGTCTCCATCCTCGACCTCGCCGACGGCGTGTTTGAGGTTCTGTCCACCTCGGGCGACAACCACCTGGGCGGCGATGACTGGGATCAGCGCGTCATCGACTGGATGGCCGATAAGTTCCAGCAGGAGAACGGTGTCGACCTGCGTCAGGACCCCATGGCCCTGCAGCGTCTGAAGGAGGCTGCCGAGAACGCCAAGAAGGAGCTCTCCGCCGCCCAGCAGACCACCATCAACCTGCCGTTCATTACCATGAACCAGTCCGGCCCGCTGCACCTCAACTACACGCTGACCCGCGCCGAGTTCGAGAAGATCACCCGCGACCTGCTCGAGCGTTGCAAGCAGCCTGTCACCAACGCCCTGCGCGACGCCAAGCTCAAGCTTTCCGATCTGACCGAGGTCATCCTCGTCGGCGGCTCCACCCGTATGCCCGCCGTCCAGGACCTGGTCAAGACCATGACCGGCAAGCAGCCCAACATGTCCGTGAACCCCGACGAGGTCGTTGCCGACGGCGCTGCCGTCCAGGGCGGCGTGCTCACCGGTGACGTCGAGGGCATCCTGCTGCTCGACGTGACCCCGCTGTCGCTGGGCGTCGAGACCATGGGCGGCATCATGACCAAGATGATCGACCGCAACACCACGATCCCGACCTCCAAGACCGAGGTCTACTCCACCGCTGCCGACAACCAGACCAGCGTCGAGATCAACGTGCTCCAGGGCGAGCGCGAGCTTGCCCGCGACAACAAGTCGCTCGGTAAGTTCCAGCTGACCGGTATCCCGGCTGCCCGCCGCGGCGTGCCGCAGATCGAGGTCACCTTCGACATCGACGCCAACGGCATCGTCAAGGTCTCCGCTAAGGACAAGGGCACCGGCAAGGAGCAGCAGATCACCATCTCTGGCTCCACCGCTCTGTCCGACGACGAAGTCGATCGCATGGTCAAGGACGCCGAGGCTCATGCCGAGGAGGATAAGAAGCAGAAGGAAGAGGTCGAGGTCCGCAACCAGACCGACAGCCTGTGCTACTCCACCGAGCAGACCCTCAACGAGCTGGGCGACAAGGTTTCCGCCGACGTGAAGTCCAAGGCCGAGGCCGCTATCGCCGACGCCAAGAAGGCGCTCGAGGGCTCTGACGTCGAGGCCATCAAGGCCGCTGGCGAGTCCCTGCAGTCCGTGGCCTACGAGCTGGCTCAGGTTGTCTACGCCGACGCTCAGCAGCAGACCGACGGTGCCGCCGGCGCCCAGCCTGCCGACGATGACGTCGTCGACGCCGACTACGAGGTTGTGGACGACGAGGACAAGTAATCATGTCCGCCCGTAAAGCTCGCACGGAGGCGGCTGCCGCTGGCGCCGCCCCCGTTGACTCTGAGGAGAAGGACGTGAAGATTCCCGTAGAGGCCGTCGACGATACCGAGGCCAACGAGGCCGCGGCCGCCGAGGCTTTCGAGAACCAGGTAGAGGATTCCAACAAGGAGGCGACGATGACCGAGGACGAGATGGTGGAAGCTGCTATCCGCGCCGGTGAGGAAGCCGCCGACAACGACTTTAAGCTCAAGTTCGAGCAGGCTCAGAAAGAGCTTGCCGACGTGCGCAACGAGCTCGATGCTGCGGCAGAGGCCCAGAAGGCCGCCGAGGACAAGGCAAAGGACGCCACCGAGCGCGCCGCCCGTCTGCAGGCCGACTGGGAGAACTTCCGTCGCCGCACCGCCAATGAGCGTATCGCCGAGCGCGAGCGCGCGACCGAGAAGCTCGTCACCGCGCTGCTGCCGGTGGTCGACGATATCGAGCGTGCGATCGACCATGCCCGCAGCCAGGAGCTTGCCGACGACTTTAAGCAGTTCGTCGACGGCGTCGACGCGGTGCATGCCAAGCTGCTCGATGTGTTTGCGCACGAGGGCGTTGAGCCCATCGACCCCAAGGGCGAGGCGTTCGATCCGCTCGAGCACCAGGCCGTGGGCCGCGTCGAGGACGCATCGCAGTACGACGAGACCGTCAACGACGTGTACCAGAAGGGCTACCGCATGGCGGACCGCATTCTGCGTTCCGCGATGGTGACGGTGACCTACGGTGGCGAGAAGCGCCCCGCACCGGAGCCCGAAGCGGCGCCCGAGGATGCTGCGGCCGATACGGCCGAGAGCACCGAGGAGTAATTGAGAAGGGCCCCGGGGCAACACCCGGGGCCCTTTCTGGCCTAGTGCCATATGAAAGCATGAGCCGCCGCCCGCTGGGCGGCGGATGAAACAGGAGAGGAGCTACGATGGCTGCAGGCAAAACCTTCTATGACATCCTGGGCGTATCCAAGAGCGCCTCCGACAAAGAGATCAAGAGCGCGTTTCGCAAGCTCGCGCAAAAATATCACCCCGATGCCGGCGGCGACGAGGCCAAGTTCAAGGAGATCAGCGAGGCCTACGAGACGCTTTCGGACGAGAAGAAGCGCAAAGAGTACGACCAGATGCTCATGTTTGGCGGCATGCCGGGCGCAGGCGGCGCGTATGGCGGCGGCTACGGTGCCGGCGCGGGTGCCAGCGGCTGGGGCGACATCTTCGACAGCATCTTTAGCGGCAACGGTGCCTGGGGTAGCGATTGGGGCTCGGGCTTTGCCGGGGCTGCGGGCGCTGCCGGTGCCGGTGCGGGTCGCAACCGCGCGCGCAAGGGCGGCGACCTGTCGCTGACCGTCGATGTGACGGCCGAGGACGCGTTTCGCGGCGTGACGCACAAAGTCACCTATCGCATTCCCTCGACAGGCGAGCAGCAGACCATTACGGTCTCGGTCCCCGCGGGCGCGGTCGACGGCGGCAAGCTACGCTACAAGCGTCGCGGCGAGTATGGCGTTGCGGGTGGCGAGCGCGGCGACCTGGTCGTGACCACGCATGTGGAGGAGCACCCGCTGTTTAAGCGCAAAGGCGCCGACGTGACCATGGAGGTACCGGTCTCGGTCTACGAGGCGGCGCTCGGCTGCACGGTGGACGTGCCCACGCCCGGCGGCGCGACGGTCCGTTTGAAAGTGCCCGCGGGTACCCAGACGGGCAAGAAGTTCCGCTTTAAAGAGATGGGAGCGCCCGACGTTAAGCACCGTGGCCGTACGGGCGCGCTGCTCGTCGAGATCAAGGTGCAGGTCCCCACGAACCTATCCGATGACGAGCGCGATGCCATGACCAAGCTGCGCGAGGCCGACACACGCGACTATCGCGAGAAGGTCAACCGTTACAAGGCGACGTACTAGGGCGGTCGCGGCGCACGACCACGCCTGCGGGCTTATGATGGACGATAACGAGACGGAAAGGGGTCAGGTAGCATGGCCGAGGACAATAGGAACAAACCGCTGTACATGATCAGCGTGGCGGCCGAGCTGACCGGCATGCATCCGCAGACTCTGCGCGTCTACGAGTCCAAGGGCCTGGTGAACCCCCAGCGCTCGGGCGGCAACACGCGCCTGTATTCGCGTGCCGATATCGAGCGCCTGGAGCTCGTCAACCAGCTGACCGACGAGGGCATCAACCTTGCCGGCGTGGTGCGCATCCTCGATATGAAGGAGCGTGCCGAGGAGCGCGAGCGCGAGAACGAAAAACTCCGTGCCCGCGTGCGCCAGCTCGAGGACGAGCTGCACGAGTACAAGATGCAGAAGAAGATCACCGCCCTGGCCCCGCGCGATGGCTCAGTCAACCCCGAGCAAGTCATGCGCAAGCTGCTGGGCGCCGGCGGGGATCTCTAGGTTACGGCGTTTTACCAAACGCCGTAATCGGCCGACGCTGCGCGCCGCCCAGGGCGACAATTTGTCATTCAAAAGGCGAGGCATGACCAGAAGGTCAATGCCTCGCCTTTTTCATGCCAACTTGTTCGCCCTGGACGTCGCTCGCTGTCCGTCCTCTACCTGCGGCGTTGCCTTGCTCCGGATGCGGTAGTCGTTGGTAGCCATTGGGGCCCCGCTCGCTGTCGTTGCCAAAACATCGACGTTGTTATGGGTAGCCATTGGGGACGTTCTTAAATGACTAGTCGAAAGGGACACTCTTGCACCAAATCTGCCGGCCCCACACTGGGCATGTCCTTTACTTTACCTAGATAAAGTGAACGTGCAGATTCGTAACCCACTTGCAACCGTTCTATGGCACGATATTGAACGAATGTATGCTATGCGCCCAAATCTCTTGGGCAGAGTGGGAGACAGTATGGTCAAGCTGTACGAGGACGGCATCTACCTGCGTAACGGCAGCGAGGTTGTGCCTGCGGCCGAGGCTGCTGAGCGCGGTATTACGCAGACGCCCGAGGATGCCAAGCGCGGCACCATCGCGTATTCGATTCTTCAGGCACATAACACGTCCGGCGACCCCGAGGCGCTCAAGATCCGCTTCGATGCCATGGCGAGCCACGACATTACCTTCGTCGGCATTATTCAGACGGCGCGCGCCTCGGGCATGGAGCAGTTCCCGCTGCCCTACGTGCTCACCAACTGCCATAACTCGCTGTGCGCCGTGGGCGGCACCATCAACGAGGACGACCACGTCTTTGGCCTCTCGGCTGCCAAAAAGTACGGCGGCATCTTCGTTCCGCCCCATATCGCGGTCATCCATTCCTTTATGCGTGAGAACTTCGCGGGCTGCGGCAAGATGATCCTGGGTTCCGACTCGCACACCCGCTATGGTGCCCTGGGTACCATGGCCGTGGGCGAGGGCGGCGGCGAGCTGGCAAAGCAGCTGCTGCGCGACACCTACGATGTCGCCTATCCCGGCGTCGTCGCCATCTACCTCACGGGTTCCCCGCGCCCCGGCGTCGGCCCGCACGACGTGGCGCTCGCCATCATCCGCGCCGTCTTTGCCAAGGGCTACGTCAAGAACAAGGTCATGGAGTTCGTGGGCCCCGGCATCGCGAGCATGACGACTGACTATCGCAACGGCGTCGACGTCATGACCACCGAGACCACCTGCCTGTCGAGCATCTGGGCAACCGACGAGGACACGCACGCGTTTTTGACCATGCACGGCCGCGGCGACGACTACCGCGAGCTCAAGCCCGCCGATGTCGCCTACTACGACGGCTGCGTCGAGGTCGACCTGTCGAGCATCAAGCCCATGATCGCGCTGCCGTTCCATCCTTCCAACGGCTTTGAGATCGACGAGCTCAACGAGAATCTCGAGGACATCCTGCACGAGGTGGAGCTTGAGGCCGCCAAGATCGGCGAAGGCAAGACGCACTTTAGCCTGCTCGACAAGATCGTCGACGGCAAACTGCACGTGCAGCAGGGCGTTATCGCCGGCTGCTCGGGCGGCAACTACGACTCCGTGGTTCAGGCTGCCCGCGTACTCAAGGGCGCCAACACCGGCTGCGGCGAGTTCTCGTTGTCGGTCTATCCCACGAGCCAGCCCGTGGCGCTCGAGCTTACACGCCGCGGCTACATCTACGACCTTATGGAGGCCGGCGCGATTGTGCGCACGGCATTCTGCGGCCCGTGCTTCGGCGCCGGCGACACGCCTGCCAACAACGGCCTTTCGATCCGCCACACCACGCGCAACTTCCCCAATCGCGAGGGTTCCAAGCCGGGCAACGGTCAGCTGAGCGCCGTGGCCCTGATGGACGCCCGCTCCATTGCGGCGACGGCTGCCAACGGCGGCGTCCTGACGCCGGCGACCGACCTGCCCGAGGAGATTTGGGACGAGGCCTGCGAGTACACCTTTGACGACGCGCCGTACAAGAAGCGCGTGTACTGGGGCTTTGGCAAGGCTGAGCCGGCCGACGAGCTGGTCGAGGGCCCCAACATCAAGCCGTGGCCCGCGATGGAGCCTCTCGGCGACGACATCCTGCTCAAGGTGTGCTCCAAGATCATGGACCCGGTCACTACGACCGACGAGCTCATTCCCTCGGGCGAGACGAGCTCCTTCCGCTCCAACCCGCTGGGTCTGGCCGAGTTTACGCTCAGCCGTCGCGACCCTGCCTACGTGGGCCGCTCCAAGGAGGTCGACGCGGTGGAAAAGCGCCGCGTTGCCGGCGAGGCGGCGGGCGACCTGGTGGCACTCGATGCCGAGCTTGCCAGCGTGTTTGAGGCGCTGACCGGCGCGGGTGTCGCGGCCGATGCCAAGGCGACTGAGTACGGCTCCATGCTCTATGCCAAGAAGCCCGGTGACGGTTCTGCCCGCGAGCAGGCCGCGAGCTGCCAGCGCGTAATTGGCGGCCTGGCCAACATCGTCCACGAGTACGCCACCAAGCGCTATCGCTCCAACGTGATGAACTGGGGCATGGTGCCCTTCCAGATGGGGGCCGAGCCCAGCTTTGAGGTGGGCGACTACGTCTTTGTGCCGGGTATCCGCGCCGCGCTCGATGGCGACCTGAAGGGCATCGCCGCCTACGTGGTGCGCGCCGATGGTGCGGTCGAGCAGATTGAGCTCTACATTGCCGATATGACGGCAGAGGAGCGTGCCATCGTCAAGGCTGGCTGCCTGATCAACTACAACAAGTTCAAGGCAGCTGCCGAGTAACGCACTTAATTGTCCGCCCGGGGCCACACCTTTCCCTCGTGCTCACGCGCTTCGCGAGGGTCGCCCGAGGGAAAGGTGTGGCCGGGGCTACCGCGACGTTCTCGTTGGGTCTTGAGGGGCGCTAATAATTGACCGGGACCACCACAAAGTTGCCTGCCCGGCGGGACCTTATTTCGATGGGGTCCAGGTTATTTCATCGTCAAATAGCCAAGTGCGTGACGAGCCACTGTTGCGCGCTGTCTGCGGATCGGGCTCGCAAGTTTGTTCGTAGGCATCTTCGGTACACCGATCCATAAAATCGACGACTGCCGTCTGGTCGCCCTCCATGACGTAGATTACGTCGCCATCCGAGATATAGACCCCCGGTCCTTCATTGTCCACGTAGCCGGGGTCGTATGAGACGTTGCACAATCTGCTCCCGTTTGCCGCATCGAGCTCAAGGGTCGAATAATACCCGCCAACCATTTGGCCATTCTTGGCTCGATATATTGCGGCGCCGTACCATCGCTTAAACGTCTTGCCTTTGAGTAAACTGGTTGCCTTGCCGATAAGCTGCTCATCTTGGGTATAGCGCGTGGCTCCAAGTTCGATTCGGGGATAGTTACTGACCCCAAGCGCTGCGGGCGTACCGTCGAAATCGACGGTGATTGAATCGGGTTTGATGATATCGGTGAGGATTTCGATGGGGTAGCATACGGTTTCAACCGCCGCCTGCGTTGCCGAGGCAGGGAGAAATGCGAGATAGATAATGCCCACGCCGACTGCGGTAATTGCAAACGCTAAGACGAGCAGGCCGATATAGGTGGAGCGTTTCACGGCGGGTACCTCGCAAACAGTATGCATTCATTAAGATAAGTGATACCAGCTTACGACAATATTCAAAAGAAAGCGATCGGTCGAAATGACGGGGCGAAAAGGCCCTATTGGGCTTCGATTTGACCTCTAATAGAAGTATTTGCCCCACTCATTCTGGGCGTGAGGTCAATAATTGAGTCCACGAGTTTTGAGCGATACTCTTCTCACTAAACTCACTATTTTCACTATAAGCACTATAAATACGATAGGGGGACGACGAGAACAATGTGACGTGCGATAGCTAAGCCGTTTAAGCCGGACTTTGACCTTGAATCTCTGCCTCTATCTGTGCGAACGGGCTATTGTCGGTTCTCGATTCCATCACTGCGTTCTCGTTGGGTCTTGAGGGACGCTAAGAAATGGACTTGCTTGATGCCGCCTCTGTTATCGGGGCGGCTTCTTTTTGTCGAAAACCGCCACAAAGGGGACAGGCGCCTTTGTGGCGGCTCGATTTGTCTTAATCTGTAACACCTTGGCCGCTAAAAGTGGGCCTGGTGTTACAGATTTAGGTTTTCGATTCGGGTGTCTTCTGTTCGTCTCGATTTGTAACAGATAGAGCTCTATTTGCCGAGTAGATGTTACAGATTGAGACAAACGGGTGCCGCTGAACAATTCGTCTCGATTTGTAACATCTGGAGCCAGAAACGGTCGATAGATGTTACAGATTGAGACGGTAGCGCACCTGTGCGGCGGCGGGCCGACATCTTTACCCCTATCTTTCAATCACTCAGAAAATCTTATATATAGAGACTTAGATTTGTGTATAAGATCGCGCAAAGCTGGCAACAATACTTCTCGAACAACGTGAAGCCGCCCCGTAGGGCGGCCGCCCCAAGAGAGGTGATTCCATGAGAATCGATAAGCTAGCAATGACGTCGCGCGAGGCGCTGCAGACCGCCATGAGCACGGCTGCCGACGCGCAGGCCGGCGCGGTGGAGCCGATTCACCTGCTGTCTGCCCTACTCGGTGCCGGCGAGCGCAATATCTCCGTGATCATCGAGCGCATCGGTGCCGACCCGGCTCAGCTCGCGCGTTCCACACAGGATGCCATCGACCACGCGCCCAAGGTTTCGGGCGAGGGTCAGCAGATGGGCCTGTCCAACGAGCTCGTCCGCGTCATCGAAAAGGCCGAGAAGAAGGCCACCAAGATGGGCGACAGCTTTGTGGTGACCGAGCATCTGCTGATGGCACTTGCCGAGGACAAGGGCGAGGCTGGCCGCGTTCTGCGTGACGCCGGCGTGACCAAGGAGCGCATCGAGCAGGTCTACGAGGAGTTGCGCGGCGATGACCGCGTGACGTCTGCCGAGGACAAGACGCAGTTTGAGGCGCTGGAGCAGTACGGTCGCAACATCTGCGACCTGGCCCGCGCCGGTAAGCTTGACCCGGTCATCGGCCGTACCGACGAGATCCGTCGTACCATCCAGGTCCTGTCCCGCCGCACCAAGAACAACCCCGTGCTCATCGGCGAGCCGGGCGTCGGCAAGACGGCCATCGTCGAGGGTATCGCCCAGCGTATCGTGGCCGGCGACGTGCCGAGCACCCTGCGCGACCGCGACCTCATCGAGCTCGACATGAGCGCGCTGGTCGCCGGCGCCAAGTACCGCGGCGAGTTCGAGGACCGCTTAAAGGCCGTGCTCAAGGAGGTGCAGAAGTCCGAAGGCAAGGTCATCCTGTTCATCGATGAGCTCCATACCATCGTGGGCGCGGGTGCCACCGAGGGCTCCATGGACGCCGGCAACATCCTCAAGCCGGCGCTCGCCCGTGGCGACTTACACGCAATCGGCGCGACTACGCTCGACGAGTATCGCAAGTACATCGAGAAGGACGCGGCACTCGCCCGTCGTTTCCAGACCGTGATGGTCTCCGAGCCCACCGTCGAGGACACCATCTCGATCCTGCGTGGCCTCAAGGAGAAGTACGAGATCTTCCACGGCGTGCATATCACCGATAGCGCGCTCGTGGCAGCTGCCGACCTCTCCGATCGCTACATCGCCGACCGCTTCCTGCCCGACAAGGCCATCGACCTGGTCGATGAGGCGGCAAGCCGCCTGCGCATGGAGCTCGACAGCATGCCGGTCGAGATCGATGCCACCACGCGTCAGCTCACCCAGCTGCAGATCGAGGAGCAGGCGCTCATGAAGGAGACCGACGACGCCTCCAAGGAGCGTCTGGAGGCCCTGCGCCAAGAGATTGCCGAGGTCCAAGAAAAGCTAAACGTGCAAAAGGCCGGCTGGCTCAACCAGAAGAACGCCATCGACCACGTGCAGGAGCTCAAGGGACAGCTCGACGAGGCCAAGAGCGAAGAGGAGCGTGCGACGCGCAACGGCGACCTGGGCCGTGCGTCCGAGCTGCGCTACTCCGTGATTCCGGGCCTGCAGCAGCAGATTCAGGATTCCGAGGCTGCGCTCGAGGCGCAAAAGCAGCAGGACGGCGAGGGCCTCAACGAGCAGGTGACCTCCGATGAGATCGCTGAGGTCGTGAGCGCTTGGACCGGCGTGCCCGTCTCTAAGATGATGCAGGGCGAGCTCGACAAGCTGAAGGGCTTGGAGGGCGAGCTGCATAAGCGCGTCATCGGCCAGGACGAGGCGGTCTCCGCTGTCGCCGCGGCCGTGCGTCGCAGCCGTGCGGGCCTCTCCGATCCGGACAAGCCCATCGGCAGCTTCTTCTTCCTGGGCCCCACCGGCGTGGGCAAGACCGAGCTCGCCAAGGCGCTTGCCGAGTGCCTGTTCGATGACGAGCGTGCGCTCGTGCGTATCGACATGTCCGAGTACATGGAGAAGTTCAGCGTCCAACGTCTGATCGGTGCGCCTCCGGGATACGTTGGCTACGACGAGGGCGGCCAGCTCACCGAGGCCGTGCGCCGTCGTCCGTACTCCGTGATTTTGCTCGACGAGATGGAGAAGGCTCATCCGGATGTCTTTAACGTGCTGCTGCAGGTGCTTGATGACGGCCGTCTGACCGATGGCCAGGGTCGCCAGGTGTCCTTCAAGAACACGATCATCATCATGACGTCTAACGTGGGCTCCAAGGCTATCGCCGAGCTTTCCGGCAAGGACGAGGAGGGGATGCGCCATCAGGTCGACGCGGCCATGGCTCAGACCTTCCGCCCCGAGTTCCTCAACCGTATCGACGATATCGTGGTGTTCCATCCGCTCGGCATGGCGCAGATCGAGAAGATCGTCGACATCCAGCTCGCCGACGTCCGCGCGCGTCTGGCCAAGGAGCGCATGACGCTTGCCATCACCCCGGCGGCCAAGCAGATGCTCGCCGTGGGCGGCCTGGACCCGGTCTTTGGCGCCCGTCCGCTCAAGCGTCTGGTCCAGCGCGAGGTTGTCGATGCCATCGCGGCGGCCATCATCGACGGCACGGTGCGCGAGGGCGATCAGGTGACGGTCGATGTCGACAAGGACGGCGGCTTTACCGTCGTGTGCGATAATACGCCGGCGGCCACCTACGAGGTTCCCGACGCCGAGTAGATTTTGGGCCATGCCTTAAAATCTGCCAGTCGTCTCTAAACGCCAAGGGCGGCGGATCCAATTGGGTCCGCCGCCCTTTTTCGTGCGACAATCGATGATGCCAAACGGATGCGATGTAAGGAGCTATGCAGATGAAAGACGAGATCAAGACAAGCGCGCCGGCGCCCAGGCCCACGTCCAAACCGGCGCCCAAGCCGCGCGACCCCTACATCCGTGCCGAGAACGAGGACGATGACGGTTACGACCCCTACAGCGACCGACGCCCCGAGCGTGAGCCGATGTTCGAAGCCGACCCGTGGCGCTGAGTGCCACCCAAAAGGCCACCAATAAGTTGCGGTGAAATAGGGACTGTTTTGCGGTTTGACTAGCAAAAACAATCCCTATTTCACCGCAACTGCGTTAGGGATCTTTCTACAGGGGGAGGGTAGTCAAAAAAGCCCCGTCCCAAATTGACTGCTCGGGGAGTCGCATTCGAGCTCGGTTGTCCTCTTAGCCACTCGATATCCTTCGGAGCAATAACAGTGAAAAAACTTGCTTAAGTGTTAATCAAGCTACACACAATCTTGCTCTCTAATTAATCAAGAATCAGTATAATTTTGATTAGCTAGAGAGCAAGATTGGAGAATCATGGCATTCAACGACTTGATCGCCCAGAAAATAAAGGACTTTGAACAGCAGGGGGTTCCGCAGGTCTTTGAGCGAGACCTTGATCTGGGAAACCCACAGGAGCCAAAGCGCGACAACATCGTAAATGTGGTTGTGGGGGCCCGCCGTTGTGGAAAGACGTATCGCCTGTATCAGGAGATGCAGCGGCTTCAGGGCCGGGGCGTCGAGCTTGACCGGATGCTTTACTTTAATTTTGAGGACGAACGCTTGCGCCCGTATGAGTCATCGCTGCTGGCGGACGTGCTCGACACGTTCTATGCGCTGTATCCTGCTGCTCGAACCGAGGGCGCTTACATTTTCTTTGACGAGATCCAGGAAATTCCCGAATGGGGTGCGTTTCTGCGGCGTGTAGTCGATACGGAGAAAGCGACCGTCTATGTGACGGGATCTTCTTCTAAGATGCTGTCCTCAGAGCTTAAGAGCGAGTTCAGGGGTCGTTCTCTTATACGGGAGCTTTTTCCGTTGAGTTTTTCGGAATACGTTCGATATAAGACGGGGAGCGTTTTCGAGCCAGATGCGACCTTTTCCCCAAGCGATGCAGCGCTGCTTCGACATCATCTGATCGGATATCTTGAACGAGGGGGATTCATCGCGACGCTTGAGCAGACGCCCGCAGACGCGATTCAGCTGCTACAGGAATATGCTTCGCGAACGGTCGCTATGGACGTCGTTGAGCGTTACGACGTCAAGAACCCTCGCCTGGCATCGCTGTTCCTAACGCGGTGTATGGCATCTTCGGGACGAGAGCTGTCGGTGAACAAAGTGTACAACGAGTTCAAGAGCAGGCAGATACCCGTCAGTCGTAATTCGCTCAGCGACTTACTTGAGTATTATGAGGATGCCTACCTGCTGTTCTCCGTGCCGGAGTTCACGCGTTCACTGGCAAATAACATGCGGTCTGCTTCTAAGGTCTACGCTGTCGATCCTGCGATGTTTGGAGCATTCTCTCCCGCATCGGCATTGGACCAGGGTCAGAGGCTCGAGACCGCAGTGTTCAACGCGCTAAGAAGAAGGACTCCCGCGGTGAGGGTCGGATCGGTCTGCCGCCTGCTGATCAAAGAGAAGAGCAAAAGCCATGAGGTGGACTTTGTGGCTGGGGACGCACTTCTCATGCGGGCTTATAGCCTGATTCAGGTGAGTGTGGATATGGCAAGTGAGAAAACGCGCGAGCGCGAAATTGCCGCGCTTGATGCCTCGATGGCCCAGTTCGATCTTGGCGAGTCGGCAATCGTTACCATGGATGAGCAGGCCGATATTCCATGCGAGCACGGTGCGGTACACGTTGTGCCCGCATGGAAGTGGCTCCTTGCCTAATCATCTACGGATCTGTGGGGCCAGGACCTCCTGGCCCCTTCATTAGAGGCTTTAGCCTGTGCGGGGCGCGCAGCGCGCCGCATCAGAAACCACCCGCTATGCGGGTGGGGCCAAACGGCTTTACAAAGCCGCCCCCTCGCCGGACACTTGCGATTGTTCAGGCCGCAAGGAATCCGAGTC
>DBGEDL010000005.1:0-6805 GCA_048375035.1 Collinsella sp. | reverse complement strand
CGGGGAAATTAATATCTCCAGCCGCACAACAGCTGTTGTGCGCTTGCATACTGCTCGGGCAGTCCTGCGCAAGACGAAGGCCACATTAAGTGGCCTTCTTTGCGTGCGGAACTCGCGATCAATCAAATATATTGCGGGCGGGCACGCGGCCCTCTCGGGTTCGGGGCGCGACACACCGGACTGGGTTATCTGAATAAATATGGTGAAGGCCCCTTTCGGGGCCTTCTTTGTTTAGAGGAATTCGCCTACTCGGTGGACTTCGGGTTCTAGGTCTACGTTGAATTGGTCTTTGACGGTTGCTTGGATGTGGCGGATGAGTTCGTCGACATCGGCTGCGGTGGCGTGGTCGGCGTTGACGATGAAGCCGCAGTGCTTTTCGCTCACCTGCGCGCCGCCGATGGCGTGTCCTCGCAGGCCGGCGTCCATGATGAGCTTGCCGGCAAAGTGGCCCTCGGGGCGCTTGAAAGTGGAGCCGGCGCTCGGCATGTCGAGCGGCTGCTTGTCCTCGCGGCGCTGGCGGTAGTCGTCCATGTCGGCCTTGATCATCGCGGCGTTGCCCGGTGCGAGGTTGAAGGTGGCAGAAAGAACGATAAAGCCGTCGTCGGCGATGCGGCTCTTGCGATAGCCCAGGTTGAGCTCATCGACATCGAACTCGATGATGTTGCCGCTGCCGCGGGTGCCGTCGTCGAGCTGGCGAGCGGGTTTGTAGACGCGCACGGACTCCAGTACATCGGCCATGCAGGCACCGTAGGCACCGGCGTTCATGTAGCAGGCGCCGCCGACCGATCCGGGGATGCCCGAGATGGGCTCCATGCCGGTGAGACCGGCCTCGGCTGCCGCAGCGGCGACATCGGAAAGCAAGGCGCCGGCCGCCGCCGTGACGTGCGCACCGTCGACCGTAATGTTGGAGAGGCCTTCGCCCAGCGCCACGACGACGCCACGGACGCCCTTGTCGCCGACGAGCAGGTCGGAGCCGTTGCCCACGATGGTGAGCGGCAGGTCGCAGCGATAACAGGTGTCGAGCGTGGCGACGAGGCCCTGCTCGGTATCGGGCGTGACAAAGACGTCGGCCGGGCCGCCGATCTTAAACGTGGTGTGCTCGCGCATGGGCTCGCTCATCAGCACGTTGTCCTCGCCGGCAACGCCAGCAAGCGCGCACAGCAGGTCCTCGTTAAAAAAGTCGTTCTCGTGCATACGAATATCCGCCTTTTGGTGGTCGTTGTCATCAATCGATTGCAATATACCCCACCCGGACGGATTTGGTGCGCTGGCGGCGATAAAACAGCCGTCTACCGGATTGGTAAAGTGTTTATCACCGAGGTAGAGGGGCGGTCGCTATACTTTCAAGAGATTGCGCGTAAACCTGGAAGGAGCGAGATGGCCAACAAAGTCACCCTCAAGCAGATCGCCCAGGAGGTGGGGCTTTCCCCCTCGTCGGTCTCGCTTGTTCTCAATAATCGGCCCTGTCGCATCTCGGAAGAAAACCGCAAGCTCATCAAGGAGGTCGCGGCGCGCAACCACTATGTTCCTAATCAGATTGCGCGTAGTCTGGTCATGCGCGAGTCGCGCACGCTGGGCCTTATCGTCCCTAACATCGAGAGCCGCTTTTTTGCCTCGCTCGCCGGTAGCTTGGAAAAGCGCTGCCGCGAGGACGGCTATGCGCTCTTCATTACCAGCTCGGGCGGAAGCGCCGATGACGATCTGGAGCTGCTGCGCCAGCTGGTGACGCGCGGCGTCGACGGCGTCTTTCTGGTCGTGGGCGACGAGTTCTCCGACGACCGCGCCCTGCGCGAAGAAGTCAGCCACCTGCCCATCCCGGCCGTAATGGTCGACCGTGCCATTGAGGGACTCGAGTGCGACAAGGTGATGTTCGACCACGAGATGGGCGGCTACATGGCCACTCGCTATCTGATCGAGCAGGGCCACCGTCGCATTGCCTGCTTGGTTAACGCGCGCCGTTCCAATACGGGGCGTAAGCGACTTGCCGGCTATGAGCGCGCGCTGCGCGAGGTTGGCCTGCCTATCGACGCGCGTTTGGAGTTTGAGAGCGAGTACTACATTCCGAGCGCCTACGAGGCCTCGGAGGCGGTGCTCGCAACTGATGCCACCGCTGTGTTCGCAAGTTCGGATAACATCGCCCTCGGTCTGCTCAAGCGCTTGCACGAGATGGGGAAGAGCATCCCGGGCGATATCTCGGTGGTGAGCTATGACAACTCGGCGGCCGACGTTCTCTTTGAGCCGGCGCTGACCGCCATTGAGCAGGATCCTGGTGTCCTTGCGGAGCATGCTTTTGGCTGCATGTCCAAGCGTCTTGCCGGTAGGGGCGGCAGGCGTGCCGAAGAGGTCGTCCTGGAGCCGGCGCTTATCGTTAAGGGCAGCGTGCTCGAACTTACCGAATGTAGCTAAACGTACTTGTTTGTTTGCATAGATTGCATGCGGAGTGTCTGCTATTTGCCGGCAGGCACCCCGGCCCTCGTCCGTGAACTCTTCCGCTGGGCGAGCCATAGACGCCGCGCGCCGATGCGATAAAGCAGTGGCTTGAAATTGGTGCTATATTCAGCATGAGTTGTTTAATGCTAGTACGGGAGGCTGATATGGGGCTGTTCAAGAAGAAAAACCCGCAGGATGCCTTTGATCCCGATGTGTTTACCATCACGGATACGATTTTGGACCCGCCGCGGTTTACATTTTTGCCGGCTATCTACCAGGATGCCACGCGCCGCAAGTGGGCTGTGCATCAACGCGGTGGCGAGCCGAAGATTTTTGACTATGCGGACGTGTTGCAGTGCGAAGTAGCCGAGGCGGGCGATCCGGAGGCCGAGGAAGTGGCTTCAAAACAGGAATTTGCCCAGCGTATCCTGGCAAATCCTGCCAAGGCGGCGAAAATAAACGCTGCCAAGCGTAATATGTGTCTTGGTATGGGCGTTGTTGTGGCGGTTCAGACGGGAAAAGACGAGGTTTCCAAATTAGAGATTCCCGTTATGACCGACGAAGTCAAACGCGATTCAAACCTATATAAGTCGTATCGGAATGTCGCCGAGAAGATCAAGGCCGAATTTGATGCCATGGGAGGGCTGGCCTAATTTTGGCGGCATACGTTTCTGAATGAGGAGTCTGCGCAATGGCAGGCGAATCTTATGCAATTCCCCCCAAAGATCGTGCTGTTGAGGGAATTCTTTGGTATATCCAGCACCATCAGCTTGCCGGCGGCGATCGCCTGCCGGCCGAGCGCGTGCTGTGCGAAGAGATTGGCGTTTCGCGTACGGCGTTGCGTGCCGGTATCACGCGGCTCATCTCGTGTGGAACGCTCGAGAGCCGTCGCGGATCGGGTACGTATGTGTGTCCTCCCAAGCCGCTGAATATCTTCCAAGAAACGTATAACTTTTCCGATGCTGTGCGGACTGCCGGCCTGCACCCCTCTTCTCGTCTGGTTTCCACCGGGACCATCGAGGCGGATGAGGCGCTTGCCGACAAGCTTGGGGTGGCTGTAGGCGCTCCTTTGCTCCGCATGCAGCGCGTTCGACTTATTGAGGGCGAGCCGGCGTCAATCGAGACCGCTCACGTTAACCTGTCCCTGTGCCCATCGCTTCCCGAGCACGATTTTGAGTGTGAGAGCCTTTACGATGTCTTGCTCAAAGAAGGTGGCGTGCGTGTTGAGCATGGACGTGAGCATATCTCCATCTCGCGTTTGAACGCCGAAGAGGCCGAGCTGCTCCAGCAAAAAGAGGGGACGCCGGTGTTCTATGAGAGCACGATCGAATTTGATAAGGACATGCGTTTTGTGGAGCATTGCAAATCGGTGATTTTGCCCACAAAGTTCCGCTTTGCCGATAACGGTGAAAAGAACGGCATGAGGAGCGTGGCAGGTGAACAATGGCTGAAACAGTAGATGCCACCCCGGTTTATATGCGCATACGACGTCGCATTGAAGGGCGTATCGAACGCGGTATATATCCCACGGGTTCCATGATTCCGTCCGAAAAAGACCTCGCCGAGGAATTTGGTACGACACGCTTGACCATTCGAAGTGCTGTCGATGAGCTGGTTCGGCGCGGGCAGATTCGACGCGTCCGCGGAAAGGGCGCGTTTGTGGCGCAGAAAGTGCCCGTTGCCTACGAACGAACAGGAGGCTTTCGCGAGTCGGTTCGTGCTTCGGGCGGCGAGCCGTCCGTCCGCATCCTCGCGCGTTCCAAGCGTTATGCGGGCCCATATTATGCCAACCTGTTTGGCATTGCCGAGGACGATTTGCTGTATTCGATTCGGCGTTTGAACTGCGTCAACGGCGATCCCGTATCGATTGAGATGGCGTTCATCCCGTGCCTGCTGTTTCCCACAATCGAAGATATTGACGTGTCGGTCTTCAGTTTGTACGAGACCTATGAGATGTTGGGCCGAAAGCCGGTCATGGCACAGGAGAAGCTCGATATCGAGGCGGTGGGTGCACGCGACGCGGGCTTGCTTGGCTTGGAACAAGGGGATCTTGTTTTGCTTTTGGAATGCGTGAGCTATGACGCGAGCGGTCAGGCTATCGAGTATGTAAAGTCCTTCAATCGTGGCGATGCGGGCGGCTACACCTATACGTACTAGCTGGGGCTTTGCATCGCGCGCGGTAACAGCCGGTCTGTTTGGGCAATTTGACCGACTGTATATACAACCTTACAGGGCTCAAAATCGACCGTTCGCCGAAGGGAATAAATTAATCGGCAAAGAGGTATCAAAAAGCAGTAACCTGTAATCGTGATTGGTATCAAATACTAATGATTTGTTGCGAGGTGAGACGATGAAGATGCTCGATTACGTTCAACTCGCCCATGTGCGTATGGGAGAGAACCTCGAGCGTTCGTCTGAGCTGGTAGCGCAGCTCGTTGATATTTTCCAGTCCGGTTCTTTTGACGCGCTGCGCATCGTTGCTTCGGGTTCGTCGCGCCATGCCGCCGATTGCGCCCGCGATTACCTGCAAGATGCGCTGCAAATGCAGGTGTCCGTTGTGACGCCCGAGGCCTTCGTTGATTTTGAACACACCTATCCGCAGCATGCGCTCAACATCGCCGTCTCGCAGAGTGGCTATTCGACCAATACGATTGCGGCGCTCGATTACATGCGCGCACACGATATGGCTGCAGTTGCGCTCACGGCAAACGTCGAGGCGCCCATCAAGGAGCACACTGACATCGTTCTTGACTACGGTGTGGGCGTCGAGTCGGTGGACTTTGTGACTCTGGGCGTCGAGGTGCTCGTTGAGTACCTGGTGCTCTTTGGTATTTACGGCGGTCGGGCGCGCGGAACGATTGACGCCAAGGGCGTTGCCCAGCGTCTTGACGACCTGCGCGAGGCCATCCAGGCCAATGCCGTGATGTGCAAGACCGCCGAGGAATATGTCCAAGACCACATGCTCGAGCTTTCTGAGCACATGCCCGCCATGGTCGTCGGCAACGGCCCCAACTACGGCGTTGCCGAGGAGGCGGCGCTCAAGCTGAGCGAGACCATCAAGATTCCTGCCATGCATCACGAGGGCGAGGAGTTCGTTCACGGTCCCGAGATGCAGATCGTTCCGGGCTATCTGGTGTTTATCGTTGACGATCCGCAGGGGTCGGAGCGTCTTGCGAATATCGCCGATGCGCTATCGAACGTTACGACAAAAACGGTGCTGCTCACGGCCCATCCCAGGGGTAAGGCTCACGAGGTTGCGGTGCCTCAGGTGGCTCCGCTGCTCAGCGCAATTCCCAATCTTGTGTTCTTCCAGACGATTGCGGCCATAATCGCCGAGCGTCTGAAGTCATGGGACGTGCACCCGTATCTCGATGCCGTCTCCAAGCAAATGGAGGTCAAGGCAGAGGGCTACGAAGAGTCAGTCAATGCGCTTAAGGCCAAAGCGGCTGAGTGTTACGGAATGTAAGCGGGTTTTGATGCCCGTTGGCATGGGGGATGTGGAAACAACCCCAGAAAGGAGAAACAAATGAAGGAAACCGAGAAGATCGAGATCATGCATTTCGACCAGGAGGGCTATCTCGAGGACGGTAAGGCGCTCTACGAGACCGGCAAGAAGATGACCGCGCTCGCCGACAAGGTCGCCGACGAGGGCTACGACGCCGTGTTCCTGATGGGCGTCGGCGGCACCTGGGACGAGCTCATGCAGCTCGAGTACCTCATGAACAAGTTCGGCGACCGCGACCTCGAGGTCTACCTGATCCACGCCGCCGAGTGGAACGCCATGGGCCACAAGCGCATGACCGAGAAGTCCGTCGTGCTCACCGCCTCCGAGTCCGGCACCACCCCCGAGGTCCTCGAGGCCGTCAAGAAGATGAAGGGCATGGGCGTGCGCGTCTACGCCATGACCAAGCCCGAGGGCCCCATCGGCCAGGCTGTGGGCGCCGAGAATTGCGTCAAGATGGCTTCCGATCATGGTAACGGCGGCTGCGAGATGGGCTACTACCTCGCCGACTGCTTCGGCCTGCGCCTGCTCAATCGCCGTGGCTGCTTCCCGCAGTTCGATAAGTTCATCGAGCAGACCAAGGATGTTTGGACCCACCTGGTCGACATCCGCAAGCGCTTCGAGCCGCGTGCCGAGGAGCTCGCCAAGAAGTACGCCCTGGCCCCCTATACCATGTTTATCGGCTCCGGCGCCCTGTGGGGCGAGACCATCCTGTTCTCGATGTGCATCCTCGAGGAGATGCAGTGGAAGCGCACCCGCTACATCACCTCGGCCGACTTCTTCCACGGCACCCTCGAGCTCGTGGAGCCCGGCGTCCCGGTCTTCCTGTTCATGGGCGAGGACGAGAACCGCAAGCTCGACGAGCGCGTCCGC
>DBGEDL010000004.1:0-2305 GCA_048375035.1 Collinsella sp. | reverse complement strand
CAATGCAGCATTCAGCGACCACGGGGGCTTTAGCCCTCGTTCGCGGAATGCGGAATTGACGCAACGGTCAAGCCACAAGATCAGACTTGATTAAGGGTCGATGGACGCTCTGCTCCATCGACCCTTTCCTTGCCCGTGTCTCGACTGGATGAGACCTGAAGAATCGGGCGGCTCATTATTTTTCGCTAACTACGTCCGAAAAATAATGTGACAAATGACAAATGACAAATGACCACAGGGGGGCGAGGTACTACGACCTCGCCCATGGGAATCCGATATCCGATACCGATATCGAGCACGACCAGCGGGGTGGTTTGGAGGGGTGCAGCCCCTCCATTTCGGCGTAGCCGAATAGGCAAGGAAGAGGTGCCGCCACCGATGACGCGCAGCAATCTCGACCGCTGGGAGGATTGCGGAGAAGCCCCGCAGGGCACGTCCTTAGCGCAGCTAAGGTCTAACGTGCTATACCTTATACTAAGGACTGAACGCATCTTCAACAGTCACAGGGGGTTTACGCGTGGCGCATATCGCGAAATACAAGGCATCGGCGGTCGGCAAGCTCTGCGCCCACTACAACCGCTGGCAAGGCATCGACAACCCGAACGTGAGCCGCGAGAACATCGACAAGAGCCGCACGCATCTCAACTACACCCTGGGTGTGTATGAGAAGGACGGGAAGCGGTTCATCGGCAAGGTTCGGGGTTCGGCTTCGTGGGCAACCGTCAAGGGGCGCATAGACGCCGTGAACGCGCGCGCCAAGGCCGAGGGGAAGCGTGCCACGCGCAAAGACGCAGTGGTGATGGCTGACATGGTCGTGACGTTGCCGCCGAACGTGCCACCAGAAGACGCGTACAAGTTCTTTTGGAATAGCTACCAGTACATCGCCGACCGCGTGGGGCGCGGAAACCTCATGGGCGGCTACGTGCACATGGACGAGACCACGCCGCACATGCACGTACCGTTCACGCCGATTCTTGACGGGCGGTTCAACTACAAGAAGATGTGCGACCGCAAGTTCTATCAGACCTTCCACAAGGGCTTAGGAGACCGCCTTGAGCAGAAGATGGGCTACCGCCCAGAAGTGGAGCTGAGCGAGGAGACGCGGGCGCAGAGGGTCTATACGAGCCGTACAAAGGACATCGACAAGGTGCGCGGTGCGGTCGATAGGGCGATTGTGGAGCCTGCGCAGCAGGAAGCAGATCGAATCGTCGCGGCGGCTAAGGAGGAGGCCGCCGCTCTGCTGCAAGATGCCGAGGCGCAGAAGGCCGACCTTGTGGCACAGATTGCCGACAGGCGGGGAGACCTTGCCGAGCTGGACAGCCAACTCGAAGACGTGAAGCTCGATATTGCCGATGAAGAAGACCGATTGGAGTGTCTTCGGCAACGAGCGGACGGAGTTGCGCGAGACGTTGGAGAGCTTCGCTCCATCGCTGCCGAGGTTCGGGGCTGGGAAGCTGCGGGAAAAGCTGAGCGCGGCGCAATCCTCGATAACATCGTTGTTAAGTGCGATGGACTCGCGAGCCGTATCAGAGCAGGAGTTGCGGGAATACGAATCAAAGTGGAAGAGCTTAGAAGCCGAATATCGCGCCCGCTCGAATATCTGATGCGCAGGGAACAGCCAAGGCAACAGAGCCTTAATGACGTGCTGCGCGATGCGCAGCGGGCGGCGGATGCGTGGAACCGCGACCACGCTGCACCGCAGAGGACGTATCGCGGACGGGCTAGATGATGTGTTATAGTAGTACCTGTAATACACGACAAGGAGGTGCGACATGGCTACCGCGGTCACATCAATGAGGATTCCAACCGAGTTGAACGAGCGCTACAGCCGTCTTGCGAAGGAGACTGGCAGGTCGAGGAGCTTCTACGTTAACGAAGCCCTGCAAGAAGCTATCGACCGTTTCGAGTACGAGTACGGGATTCTCAAGGATATCGAGGACTATCGTGCTGGCAGGCTTGAGACCTACAGCATCGACGAGGTAAGGGCGCACTGTGGCCTGGCGAATTGATTTCACGAGGAACGCCGACAAGGCGATGCGCAAGCTCGATAAGGGCGTTGCCGCGCGGGTGTTTGACGAGCTTGACGAGATAGCGAAGCTCGAAGACCCAAGAAGCAGGGGCAAGGCATTGACGGGAAACTTGGCAGGCGTGTGGCGATACAGGGTCGGTGACTACCGAATCCTGTGCGACATCAATGACGGCAGGCTCGTCATTCTCGTGGTCGATGTTGCGCATAGACGCGAGGTTTACAAGCGCAGATAAAAAAAGAAAAGCCCCAGCAAGCTTGGCGGCAGCAGGGGCATTC
>DBGEDL010000003.1:0-6434 GCA_048375035.1 Collinsella sp. | reverse complement strand
GTTGTAGGCGCTCGCAAAGCAATAGCCCGCGTCGTCGGTGGTACCGGTCTTGCCACCGATGTTGCCATCTTGGCCCAGCAAATAGTTATGCGTGTCCATGGAATGCGAATGGTCGGTGCCGTCGGCGCCCGTGACCTCGATCCAGGAATCCTCGCTCGCTACGACCTCGCGGATCGTATCGTTTTTCATGGCCTCCTGCATCATCAGCGCTACGTCGTGTGCGGTTGAGTGCATATCGCCAGCCCACTCATCAAAGTCCAGACCATGCGGGTTTTCAAATAGCGTACCGGTGCAGCCGAGCTTCTTAGCGCGCTCGTTCATGGCCTTCACAAAGGTTGCCTCGGCGTCTTTGGTCTTAGGCTCGATCTTCTTGCCCACATATTCGGCGAGCACGACGGCGGCGTCGTTGCCCGAGGGAATCATCAGGCCGCGCAGTGCCTGCTCCACGGTAAGCTCGTCGCCTTCGAGCAAGCCGGCGGTCGAATTACCCACGGTGGCTGCGGCGTTGCTCACCGTGACCTTCTCGTCCATCTTGCAATTCTCGACGGTTAGGATTGCGGTCATGACCTTGGTGATCGAGGCGATTTTGACCTGCTCATTGGCGCCGCGCCCGTAGTAGACGGTGCCGTCTTTGCCCATGACGAGCGCATTGGTCGCATCGATATCGGGCAGATTTTCGGCCGTGATGCCGCGCGCATCGGCGGTTTTGCCGCAAACATTGTCGGTCGTGAGTACTTGGGCGCCGGCGACGGTGGGCACGCCAGCGGCAAGGGCGATAGCGCAGACAAAGCCGGCGGCAAGCTGAGCTGAGCGCTTTGCAAAAGAGGTGAGGGACTTCACAGATTTCGCTTTCGACGGGATGGTCTCTTCTGGAACTAGAGTATATCGTTTGCCGGCGTCGGTGATCATCGCGTGCGTGCGTGGCCCACATCCGCGCCCGAACGGGCACAAGGGTGCTTAAGGCCGACTTAATCACCCACGCTTGTTGTGTGTGACGGGCGCCCCCTCGGGCATAATGGAGCGCGAGAGGAGCACGCATGAACGAGCGCATACTGGTAGTTGATGACGAGAAGGCCATTGCCGACCTAGTGGGCATCTACCTTACAAAAGAAGGCTTTGACGTCCAGATTGCCTATAGCGGGGCCGATGCTGCCAAGGCAATCTTGGAGCAGGAGTTCGATCTGGCGCTGCTGGATGTCATGCTGCCCGATATCGATGGGTTTGAGCTGCTGCGTACGATCCGTTCCAGCCATACCTATCCTGTGATCATGCTGACGGCGCGCGATGCCCAGCAAGACAAGATCGAGGGCCTTTCGCTTGGCGCGGACGATTACGTGGTTAAGCCGTTTCGTCCGCTGGAGCTCGTCGCGCGCGTGCACGCTCAGCTTCGCCGCTACACCAGCTACGGTAGCCGTGCACAGGCGGCCGAGTCGCCGACCATTCAGCTCGACGGCTTGGAGATCAACCGCGACGCTCGTTCCGTGACGGTGGACGGTGCACCGGTACGCCTCACACCCACCGAGTATTCAATCTTGCTGTATCTGGTCGAGCATCGCGGCAGCGTGGTGGCCGTGGAGGACCTGTTCCGTGCGGTGTGGAACGAGGATTTTATGCCCGGCTCCAACAATACGGTGATGGTGCACATTCGCCACTTGCGCGAAAAGATCGGCGATGACGCTCAAAAGCCGCGCTTTATCAAAAACGTCTGGGGCGTCGGCTACATAATCGAATAACGCTTTTCGCTTGTGAGGATCTTGATATGACAAAAGACGATAGACAAGCGTTCGAGGTGCCCGATCGACTCTTTGAATACGTGAGGTCGGTCGTCGACAACCGCGCGCTTGCAACGGTGCTGCTCTTTTTGCTGAGCCTGCTGCTGATTGGCATCGATAACATCGCTGGAATCTTGGCGGTGCTGCTTGTCGGCTTTTTGCTGATCGATCGATTTGAGATCGTGCGCCGCTGCATGGTGATTGGCGGCGCCGCGTGGGCCATGACGTTGGCGATTGGCGCCATGGCGCTCGGCGGCATCGAAGGGCCGGTGCTGTTCGATGCCGGCTTTGTATTCAACATGCTTGGCTTTGTGCTGGCGCTTGCCGCGTGCGTGCTGTTCTTGTGCGGCCGCGCCCTGTACTACCAGGGCTACGAACAGGGCGAGCAGCATGCCGATTGTGTGCTGGCCGCTCGTATTCAAGATCGCCTGATCGATCACCCCGACACCTGGGACAACATTGACGGCGACTTCTTGGGGGTCGAGGGCGCCCTTAACCGCGTGCGTGACCGTGAGCGCAAGGTGCAGCAAGCTCTGCGTGACGAGTCGCATCGCAAGGACGATTTGGTCACGTACTTGGCACATGACCTACGCACCCCGCTTGCCAGTGTGGTGGGCTATCTTTCGCTGCTGCAAGAGGCTCCTGAGCTGCCGGTTGAGCAACGTGCGCACTTTACGGGCGTGGCTCTCGACAAGGCGCACCGGCTCGATGCACTCATCGAAGAGTTCTTCGATATCACGCGCTTTGACTTCCACGATATCGTGCTCACGCGCGGCTATGTTGATCTGGGGTTGCTGCTGGCTCAGGTGGCTGACGAGTTCTATCCCATCCTCAACGAGCAGCATAAGGAAGCCCAAGTTGATATTCGCGAGGACCTGACGGTGCTCGTGGATGGCGACAAGATGGCTCGCGTGTTCAACAACATCATGAAAAACGCCGTCGCCTATAGCTATGAGGGCTCGACTATCACGATCGAGGCCGGGCGCCAAGACGATGGCAGCGTGCGCGTGCGCTTTATCAATCAGGGCGATCCTATCCCTGCGGCTAAGCTCAAGGTGATCTTTGAGAAGTTCTATCGCCTGGATGCGGCGCGTGCGACCAATCGCGGCGGCGCTGGACTGGGGCTTGCCATCGCCAAGGAGATCGTATGCGCGCACGGCGGTACCGTTGCATGTGAATCGACGCCCGAACACACGATATTCACCATCGAGCTGCCCGCCGCATAGCCAGTGTGCCCTTACAAACACTTGACAATGCGCTCACGTGCATATGAGCCGCGATTCCTACTATCGATACTGCTGAATTGATATCGATGTGGAGGTATGCGGTATGACGGCTGCTGCGGCTATGGAGCCCACGGAGCTCGAGGAGCTAATGGAGGCGCAGGCCGAGGCTGCGCACGAGCGCGAAGTCGGGGATGCGACTCGCCCCACGGCGCAGGATCTTGCCACCTCGCCGACGCGCATCGACGTCGAGGGCCTTGATCTGTTCTATGGCGACCACCACGCGCTCAAGGACGTGTCCATTAAGATTCGCGACAAGCAGATCACCTCGTTTATCGGTCCTTCGGGCTGCGGTAAGTCGACGCTGCTGCGTTGCTTTAACCGCATGAACGACGACATCAAGGACTGCCGCATCGAGGGCAAGATTGCGCTCGATGGTCAAGATATCCTGGGCGATTACGATATCTGCCGTTTGCGCCAGCGCGTGGGCATGGTGTTCCAGCGCCCCAACCCGTTTCCCATGAGTATCTACGACAACGTCGCCTACGGTCCTCGCGGTATGGGCGTGCGCGACCGCGCCGTGCTCGATGAGCTGGTCGAGGACTCCCTTCGTCGCGCTGCGCTATGGGATGAGGTCAAGGACAAGCTCAAGGAGTCGGGCCTGGGTCTTTCGGGCGGTCAGCAGCAACGCCTGTGCATCGCCCGCGCACTTGCCGTGCAGCCCGACATTCTGCTGATGGACGAGCCGACCTCGGCACTCGACCCTGTGTCGACGTTGGTGGTGGAGCAGCTGGCCTGCGAGCTCAAGGAGACCTGCACGCTGGTGGTCGTGACGCACAACATGCAGCAGGCCGCGCGTATTTCCGATTCGGTTGCGTTCTTTTTGCTGGGTGAGCTGGTGGAGCACGCGCCCACCGCGCAACTCTTCAAGAATCCGTCCGATCCGCGCACCGCGGATTATTTGACGGGGCGTTTTGGCTGACGCTGTCTTTTACAGGTGCCTTTAGGGTTAAGATGCGGTCATATCGGCCGCAAAGGGGTTCAATATGATCTATTACGTCGAGGACGATGACAACATCAGGGATTTGACAGTCTACGCGCTGCGCAAGCAGGGAATCGAGGCCGAGGGCTTTTCGTGCGATGGCGAGTTTAAAGCTGCCGTGGCGCGACGGGTGCCCGATGCTGTGCTGCTCGATATCATGCTGCCCGATACCGATGGCTTGGCGATTATGCGTCGTCTGCGTGCCGATCGCCTGACGGCGACGGTGCCCATCATGATGCTTACCGCCAAGGATACCGAGCTCGACAAGGTGATGGCGCTCGATGGCGGTGCCGACGATTACCTGACTAAGCCGTTTTCGCTCATGGAGCTTGCGAGCCGCTGCCGCGCACTGCTGCGTCGCGGCGGCATGGTCAAGCAGGCGAGCGATGTGCTCAGCGTGGGCGACATCGTGCTCTCGCCCAGCCATCGCGAGGTGACCGTTGCCGGCGAGCCGCTTAAGCTCACCCTGCGCGAGTTCGACCTGCTCGAGTACCTCATGCGCAAGCCCGGCGTGGTCTTTACCCGCGAGTCGTTGCTGCAGAGCGTGTGGGGCTGGGACTTCGACGGCGGTTCGCGCACCGTTGACGTGCACGTGCAGACGCTTCGCCAAAAACTGGGCGAGCATGCCAGCGCCATCGAGACCGTGCGCGGCGTGGGTTATCGCCTGGCCGAGCCTTCTGCCGGTGATGGTGCCGAAGGCGACGACACCGCGGCCACCGCGTCGGAGGAGTAACCCGTGGTCTTCGCCCCCCAGGGAAAACATACGCTGTCGCACCGCGTTTTTGTGACGATCTTTGTCTGCGCCATGGCAGTTATCGTGGCGTTTACGGTGCTGGGTGCGTTCTTTGTGCAAAACACTTTGGCGGATGCCACGAGTGCCAATCTGGCGCAGGAAACCGAGCTCATTGCTGCCGCCCTCGACGAGCAGCGGGAGCCCATTCCGTTCTTGCGAAGCCTCGATCGCGAGGATCTTCGTATCACGCTGATCAATAAGGACGGATCTGTTGCCTACGACAACGAGGCGTCGCCTTCCACACTGCCCAACCATGGCGATCGCCCCGAGGTCATCGAGGCCTTTGAGAGTGGTTCGGGTTCCGCGGAGCGCGCAAGCTCTACACTCGACGAGATTATGCTGTATCGCGCCGTCACCCTTGATAACGGCCAGGTCGTTCGCTTGGCGCAGGCCCAGCCTGGCGTTGCGGCGATTTTGCTGTCGATGCTGGCGCCGATGCTGCTTATCGCAGCAGCGGGTGCAGTGCTCTCGTTTTTTATGGCGCGCCGTGAGTCCCGTGCCATCATCGCGCCGTTGCAAGAGGTGGATTTGGATCACCCACGCCGTAGCTATGAGCACGCCTATGCCGAGATGGTCCCCATGCTTGAGCGTATCGAGTCGCAGCGCCAGGAACTCAAGCGCCAAATGGCGGTGCTAGCGGACAACGACCGTATGCGCCGCGAGTTCACGGCGAATATCACCCATGAGCTCAAGACGCCGCTTACGGCGATTTCGGGCTATGCCGAGCTCATCGCAAACGGCATGGTCGAGGGCGAGGACGACCTGCGCAACTTTGGCGGTCGCATCTATCGTGAGGCGGGCCGCTTGGCAGCGCTTGTCAACGACATCCTTACGCTGTCTAACTTGGACGAGGCCGAACGTGCGACTGAAGGCGAGGCGGTGCCCATTGGGTCCACGGAGCCTATTGAGCTCTCGCGTGCGATCTACGCGGTTGAGCAGCGTCTTGAACAGGTCGCCCGTCAAGCGAATGTGACGATAAGTCATGAGACCAAGCCTGTGGTCATCGAAAGCGTGTCGCGCTTGATCGACGAGCTCATCTATAATCTGGCAAGCAACGCCATCCGCTACAATCGACCCGGCGGTACGGTTACGTTGCAGTGCGGCACCAACGACGAAGGCCATCCGTTCCTCGCTGTCGCCGACACGGGAATCGGTATCGCGCCTGAAGAACAGGGCAAGGTATTTGAGCGGTTCTATCGCGTGGACAAGAGTAGGTCCAAGGCACGCGGCGGAACCGGCCTGGGGCTTGCCATTGTCAAGCATGCGGCCCTGTATCATCACGCCACGCTCGATCTGTCGAGCGAGTTGGGCGTGGGAACCACCATTACGGTGACGTTTCCCATACAGCAGGACGAGCCATTCGCATAGCGATACAACATAGATATTGATGTAGACGCCGCATTTGACTTTCGGGTGCGGCGTTGTTGTGCAATTTTACGATTGCTTCCGACATTTTTACAGGAGGGTTGATTTCCGATCTCAGCCGAACACATTAGGCGGACAGGCCGTTCCCGCAGCTAGCCGAACGCCCCCGAGGCCCCATCCGGGCCCCGGGGGCGCCGTTTTCCCAGTTGAAGGAACGGTGGAGATGTGTTTCGATGGGT
>DBGEDL010000002.1:0-29221 GCA_048375035.1 Collinsella sp. | reverse complement strand
CCGCCGTCAATGCGTTCCTCAGGGCGCTCGTCCGGGAGGGCGGGATGCCGTTCGAGATGAGGGTCAAGACGCCGGCGCCCGATGGGGAGACGGCGAGTTAGCCGGCAGGTCGGCATGTCAATCCTGGTCTAACAGAGCCTTCCCTTTACCCCTGCGGAGAAAGGGGTGTTTGGCGCCTGGGCGCGACTCGGGCGATTCTGGCCACTTGGATATTGAAGGGATGGCGCTAGTGGTTAAGGCACTCAAGATAGAGATATTCGTGCTATGCATGATTGTTCTTATCGGGCTTGCCGCACGAAGCCGCCGCTCCTTGTTCTCGAGCACCCAGCAGCTCTTGTTTAGCATGCTCGGCTACACCTCCGCTGCCTACATTTTCTTCGATATGATCTGGACGCTCTCGGACGGCGTGAGCACTCCTGTAGGCATCACGGCCAACTGGATTTCCAACGCGGTCTCGTTTTCGCTGTTCGCCATCGCGTGCCTCATTTGGTTTTTGTATTCCGAGACGGTGCAGGGCTCTCGCCTTTTGTCCGCGCGCTATAGGGTGGTGCTTGTAGCGTTACCTACGGCTCTGGTGGTCGTGCTGGCGTTTGCCAGTTACTGGACGCACGCCCTGTTCTATATCGATTCGCAGGGCGTGTATCGTCGCGGAGCGCTTTATATGATTCAACCTATCGTTAGCTACTGCTACGTTATATATACGTCCTTGCATGCCTTTATTCAGGCTCGAAAAGTCGAAAGTCTGCAAAAGAAGGCCATTTATCGCACCCTCGCCTTTTTTGCGGTTCCCGCTCTGGTGGGCGGTACCTTCCAGGTTTTGTTTTCGGTACCGGGCCTTTGTGTCGGTATAACGCTGAGCATCCTGCTGCTCTACATCATCTACCAGGAGCAGCTGATCTCGACCGACCCGTTGACTGGCCTTAACAATCGCAACCGTTTTGAGACCTATATGCTGTCGCTCTTTTCAAATGTGGATCAGGCCGAAGATGTATATCTGCTTATGATGGACGCCGACGGCTTTAAGCAGATTAACGATCGCTATGGGCATGTGGAGGGCGACCATGCTCTTCAGGTCATATCTGCTGCGCTCAAAGAGGTCTGCTCGGCGTCAGGTGGCTTTATCGCGCGTTATGGCGGCGATGAGTTCGTGGTGCTCCAGAAGGCTGCGGCGGAACAGGACATCATAGACCTGTGTTCGGCGATTAACGACGAGCTCGCTCGTGCCGAGGTGCCGTATGCATTGCGGATGTCCATCGGTTACGCGCGGGTCGGCGATAGTGTTGATACCTGGCAAGACTTACTTCGCGCTTCCGATGCGGAGCTCTACCGCGTCAAGGCCGAGAAAAAGAAAGCCGGCGTCCAGATACGCTAGAAAAAAAGGGGCGCACGCTTGCGTGCGTGGCGGCCCTCAGCTCACCGATGTGCTCCATTAAGCTAAAGTACATGAATCCCCTCTGCTAAATAAGGGCAGTTCGTTAGGCTTTTTTGGGTTTGTAGACGATGATGATGCCGCCGCAGACCAACAGCAGGGCAACGATGACGGTAACGGGGCTCGTGTCAGCGCCCTCGCCGAGCAGCAGCGCGCTCAGCAGCACACCAAAGACGGGGTTCATAAAACCAAAGACCGAGACGCGGCTGACGGGGTTGACGGCAAGTAGGCGCGACCACAGCGAGTAGGCGACCGCGGAGATAAGCGCCATGTAGATGATGAGCGCGACGGCGGGGGCAATCGCCGTGGGGGAGAGCGCGCCACCCATCAAAGAGCCGATGGCGGTGAGGACCAGGCCGCCGACCAAGAACTGCCACCCGGCAAGCAAAACGCCGTCGTGCTCGCGCGAGAAGATGCCGATCAGGCAGGTCGAAAGGGCACCCGCGACGGTGGAGGCCAGGATGAAGCCCTCGCCGTCGAGCGTAAAGCCAAAGGTGCCGTCCGCGCCCGAAAGGTTGACGAGTGCGACGCCGGCAAAGCCCAGTACGCAGCCGAGCACCTTGGCCGTATTGAGCTTTTCGGTGCGAAACGCCAGAGCGGCAAAGAGGATAGCCAAGAAGTTGGCGCTGGCCTCGATGATGGAGCTTGACATAGCGCTTGCACGGGAGAGACCAAGGTAGAAAAAGAAGTACTGGCCAATGGTCTGGAAGAGCGACAAGATGCAGATGGGCTTGATATCACGGGCTTGCGGAACGAGCGGTCGGCGCTGGGCCACGCTCATGCCAACAATGACCAGCATGCCGGCAAGGGTGAAGCGCAGACCCGCGAAGAGCAGCTGCGAGGCGCTGTCGTGCGCGGGAATGCCAAAGAGGCCGTAGCCGATCTTGATGCAGGGGAAGGCGGAGCCCCAGAGCGCGCAGCAAACGAGACAGCCCAGGATGAGTCCGGGCAGGGTGGCGAGATACGGCTTGCGGCTTTCCATGATGTCCTTTCTACATGCGCGAAGCAAAAAAGAACCCGCCACCGGATGTGTCGGTGGCGGGTGATGTTACCCGAAGGGATTGTACCCGATGGGAAAGGTTTAGGCGAAGTAGGCTACGCCGCTCTCAAAGATTGGCATGAACTTGTCGCCGGGGACATGCTCGGGCACGTTACGGTACAGGTTGTCGCCGCGACGCTCAGCATGGCCCATCTTGCCCAGGACGCGGCCGTCGGGGCTCGTGATGCCCTCGATGGCGAGTGCGGAGCCGTTGGGGTTGACGGAGAGGTCCATGCTGGGCTTGCCGTCCTCGCCCACGTACTGCGTGGCGACCTGGCCGTTTGCAATCAGCTGGGCGAGCACTTCGTCATTGGCGACAAAGCGGCCCTCGCCGTGGCTGATGGCGACGGTGTAGGGGTCGTCCAGGCTACACTGCGACAGCCACGGGGACAGGTTGGACGAGATACGGGTGCGCACCAGACGGCTCTGATGGCGACCGATGGTGTTGAACGTCAACGTGGGCGCATCGGGCGTGGCGTCGACGATGTCGCCGTAGGGCACCAGACCGAGCTTGATCAGGGCCTGGAAGCCATTGCAGATGCCCAGCATCAGACCATCGCGGGCCTTGAGCAGGTCGCGGACTGCCTCGGTGACCTCGGGAGCGCGGAAGAACGCCGTGATGAACTTGGCGGAGCCATCGGGCTCGTCGCCGCCCGAGAAGCCGCCGGGGATCATGACGATCTGGCTTGCACGGATGCGGCGGGCAAGCTCGTGGGTGCTCTCGGCGACGGCCTCGGGCGTGAGGTTGTTGATCACGAAGGTGTCGGCCTCGGCGCCGGCGGCGCGGAAAGCGCGGGCGCTATCGTACTCGCAGTTGTTGCCGGGGAACACGGGGATTACCACGCGCGGGCGGGCGATCTTGGCGCCGCCGTACACGTGGATATCCTTGGCACGGAAGTCGATGGTCTCGACCTCGGCGGTCTCGCCGGCGCTGCGGTAGGCAAAGACGCCTTCGATGCCGCTCTCCCAGGCCTCCTGGAGCTCGGAGAGCTCGATGACCTCGGAGCCGGTATCGATGACATAGCCCTCGACGGTGGTGCCCAGGGGCTCGACGACAACGCCGTCGGCGACCTCGGGCAGCTCGGCATCCTCGGCGAGCTCGACGATAAAGCTGCCGTAGAGCGGGGTGAAGAGGCTCTCCACGTCCACATCTTCGGCAAGCTCGATACCGATCTGGTTGCCGACACACATCTTAAAGAGGCTCTCGGCGCCGCAGCCGTAGCCGGGCGTGGAGACAGCCAGGGCGTCGCCGGTAGCAGTGAGCGCCTCGACGGCGTCAAACGCGGCGAGCAGCTGCTGGGCGTCGGGGCGGTAGTCCTCGCCGTAGGTGGCGGGGGCGATGCGGACGACGCGGTGCGTGAGGCCCTTGAACTCGGGGGAGACAGCGCGGGCCGCCTTGCCCACGGCCACGGCGAAGCTGATGAGGGTCGGCGGAACGTTGAGCTCGCCGGCCTCGTCCTCAAACGAGCCGCTCATGGAGTCCTTGCCGCCGATGGCGCCGGCACCCAGGTCGACCTGGGCCATAAGGGCGCCCAGGACGGCTGCCATGGGCTTGCCCCAGCGCTCGGCCTCGGTGCGCAGACGCTCGAAGTACTCCTGGAAGGAGAGGTAAGCGCGCTTGTGCTCAAAGCCTGCGGCCACGAGCTTGGCGATGGACTCGACCACGGACAGGTAGGCGCCCGCAAACTGGTCGGCCTCCATCAGATAGGGGTTAAAGCCCCATGCCATAGCGCTCGCCGTGGTGGTCTCACCGTCCACGGGGAACTTGGCGACCATGGCAGAGCTCGGGGTGAGCTGCGTCTTGCCGCCAAAGGGCATGAGCACGGTCGCGGCGCCGATGGTGGAGTCGAAGCGCTCGGAAAGGCCCTTATTGGAGGCAACGTTGAGGTCGGTGACGAGCGAGGTCATGCGCTCGGCAAGCGTGGTGCCGGCCCAGCTGGGCTGCCACACGCTGCGGGCGCAGACGTGGGCGACCTGGTGCTTGGGCGCACCGTTGGAGTTGAGGAACTCGCGGGACAGATCGACGATGGCGACGCCATTCCATGCCATGCGCATGCGCGGCTCGGCGGTAACCTCGGCGATGACGGTTGCCTCCAGGTTCTCCTCGGCGGCGTAGCCCATGAACTCCTCGACGTCACCGTCGGCGACGGCGCAGGCCATGCGCTCCTGGGACTCAGAGATAGCGAGCTCGGTGCCGTCCAAGCCGTCGTACTTCTTGGTCACGGTATCAAGGTCGACATACAGGCCGTCGGCAAGCTCGCCCACGGCGACCGAGACGCCGCCGGCGCCAAAGTCGTTGCAGCGCTTGATCAGACGGCAGGCATCGCCGCGGCGGAACAGACGCTGCAGTTTGCGCTCGACCGGGGCGTTGCCCTTCTGGACTTCGGCACCCGAGGTCTCGATGGACTCGGTGTTCTGGGTCTTGGAGGAACCGGTGGCGCCACCGATGCCGTCACGGCCGGTGCGGCCACCCAGCAGGATGATCTTGTCGGTGGGGGCGGGGCACTCGCGACGAACGTGGTTTGCCGGGGTAGCGCCCACGACAGCGCCAACCTCCATGCGCTTGGCCACGTAACCGGGGTGATAGAGCTCGTTGACCTGGCCGGTGGCAAGACCGATCTGGTTGCCGTAGCTGGAGTAGCCGGCGGCAGCAGTGGTTACGAGCTTGCGCTGCGGCAGCTTGCCCTCGAGCGTCTTGGACACGGGGACGGTGGGGTCTCCGGCGCCGGTGACGCGCATGGCCTGGTACACGTAGCTGCGGCCCGAGAGCGGGTCGCGGATGGCGCCGCCCACGCAGGTGGCGGCACCGCCGAAGGGCTCGATCTCGGTCGGGTGGTTGTGGGTCTCGTTCTTAAACAGGAACAGCCAGTCCTGGTCCTCGCCGTCGACATCGACCTTCACCTTGACAGTGCAGGCGTTGATCTCCTCGGACTCGTCGACATCGGTCATGACGCCGGTCTTCTTGAGGTACTTGGCGCCGATGGTGCCCATGTCCATGAGGCAGACGGGCTTGGCGTCGCGACCGAGCTCATGGCGCATCTCCATGTAGCGGTCGAAGGCCTGCTGCACCACGGCGTCGTCGATCGTCACGTCATCTAGGACGGTGCCGAAGGTGGTGTGGCGGCAGTGGTCGGACCAGTAGGTGTCGATCACGCGGATCTCGGTGATGGTGGGGTCGCGGTCCTCATCGCGGAAGTACTGCTGGCAGAAGGCGATGTCCGCCTCATCCATAGCAAGACCGCGATCGGCGATGAAGGCGGCAAGGCCGGCCTCATCGAGCTCGCGGAAGCCGTCGAGCACTTCGACGGGCTGCGGCTCGGGTGTCTCAATGTGCAACGTCTCGGGCAGGTCGAGCGAGGCGATGCGCGCTTCGACGGGGTTCACCACGTAGTGCTTGATGGCCTCGATGGCGGCCTCGTCCAGGGCGCCCGAGATCATATAGACCTTGGCGGAGCGCACGGCGGGGCGCTCGCCCTGGCTGATGAGCTGCACGCACTCGCTGGCGGAGTCGGCGCGCTGGTCAAACTGGCCAGGCAGGAATTCGACGGCAAAGACGGCGCCATCGCTTGCGGGGAGCTCGTCGTAGGTCACATCGACCTGGGGCTCGCTAAAGACGGTCGGCACGCAGGAGCGGAAAAGCTCCTCGTCGATGCCCTCGACGTCGTAGCGGTTGATGATCCTCAGGGCCTCGATGCCCTTGATGCCGAGAATCTCGGTCAGCTCGCCCTTGAGCTGCTGAGCCTCGACGTCGAACCCGGGTTTCTTCTCCGCGTAGATACGAGAGACCATTGGTTCCTGCCTTCCTGATCGGTTGGGCGTACGGTACGGTATGCGGCAGCGGTCGGTTTGCGGGGTCTGCCCTGCGGTCGCCTTGAGCCACATGTTTGTAAACCTCACTATGATACGACAGCTCGCGGCGCGTTGAGGACGGCGAGGGTGCTACAGTGAAGCGCAAACAAGAGAAAGGCATCACATGGCATTCGTTTCACTCGCCATCATCGCGCTCGTGGTCTTTGCAAGCCCCTTCATCGCCTCGGCGATTCCCGGAAAACCCGTTCCCGAGACGGTCTTTTTGCTCGTGTTCGGTGCGGTGCTGGGACCCCATATGCTCGGCGTCATCCATGTAGATGCCGAGGTCTCGCTGGTGTCCGAGCTCGGTCTGGCCTTTTTGTTCCTGCTCGCCGGCTTTGAGATCGACCCCAAGAGCATCACGGGCGTCGAGGGGCGCTACGGCTTGGCGACGTGGGTCGTCACGTTTGGTATCGCCTGGCTTGCCGTGCGCTTTACCCCGTGGTTCTCGGTCAGTCATTTCGACGGTATCGCCGTGACGCTTGCCCTCACTTCTACGGCGCTCGGCACGCTCGTGCCCATCATGCGCGAGCGCTCGCTCACCGGCACGCGTGTGGGCGACTCGATTCTCGCGTATGGCACTTGGGGCGAGCTCGGTCCCGTGCTCGCCATGTCGGTGCTGCTGTCTGCTCGCACTGGCATCCAAACGCTCGTAATCCTTGGCTTGTTTGCGGTGGTCTGCGTGTTGCTGGCCGTGGTCCCAAGCCGCTCCAAGCGCGTCGGCAGCCGCTTCTTTGCGTTTGTCGAGGAACGCGCCGATACCACGTCGCAGACCTTCGTGCGCCTGACGGTGCTCATCCTGGTCACGCTCGTGGCATTCTCCGCCGTCTTTGACCTCGACATCGTGTTGGGTTCTTTTGCCGCCGGCTTTGTCCTGCGCTATATCATCCCCGAGGGCAACCATACGCTCGAGACTAAGCTCGACGGCCTGGCCTACGGCTTTTTGATTCCGGTGTTCTTCACCGTATCGGGCGCAAAGATCGACCTGACGGCCGTGGCGTCGCGTCCGGGCTTGCTCGCGGGCTTTATCGTGGCGTTGCTGATTATTCGTGCCGTGCCCATCCTCATCTCTATGGGCATTTGTCCTGCGACGCGCGATGTGTCGGCGTATGGTCGCATTACCGTGGCCCTGTACTGCACCACGGCGCTTCCGATCATCGTTGCCGTGACGAGCGTTGCCGTCAACGCGGGCGCGCTGTCGCAAGATATTGCGTCGGTCATGGTTGCCGCCGGTGCCATCACGGTGTTCTTGATGCCGCTGCTCGCGCAGCTCTTCTACCGCGTGGTCGACGCCGCACCGGTCGCTGCCGTGGCAGAGGTTGCCGAGCATCCATCCGATGCGCTTGACATCTTGCGCGCCCATCACGATTTGGCGAGCCTGCTCGCACGCGAGCACGAGCTGCTGACCTCGCATGGACATGGGCGTTCGCTCGACGGCATACCTACCCTTGATTCCATTGCCGACCGCCTCTCGACCGAGGCGGCAAGCGGGCACATCGATGCCCGTATCGTGGACGCCGCTCATTTGCTGGCCGAGAAGACCTATGGCGACGAGATCGACCCGTCCAAGCTGACTCCGCGTGAGCGCCGCCGCCTGGAGCGCGCCAAGCTCGCCGTACGCGAATACCGCCGCCGCATGCTGGAACTCTATGCGCGCGATGAAGCCCAGGACGACGACGGCAGGTAGCCAGGAATGTCGGGATACGGGTTCCGTCCAAATAATAGAAGGCGCGCTGCCCGCGGTTGATGCAGGCAGCGCGCCTTTTGCGTTGAGGTTCGAAGTCGTGGCTTGCGATCTTTAGGAGCGGGCGGCTCCGTCGACGGGGAGCACGGCGCCCGTGACGTAGGAGGACATGTCGCTCGCCAGGAAAACAAAGGCGTTGGCGACATCCTCGGGCTCGCCCATGCGACCCAGCGGAATGGTGGCGATGATGGGCTTAATAACCTCTTCGGGCAGGTTAGCGACCATATCGGTTTTGGTTACGCCGGGTGCAACGGCATTGACGCGAATGCCCACGGGGGCGAGCTCGCGCGAGAGCGACTGGACCATGCCGTTGACGGCGAACTTGGACGTGGGGTAGCCAACGCCGGAGGGCTGACCGTACTTAGCGACCATCGAGCTCGTGGTGGTGATGGTGCCGCCGTGGCCGGCCTCGGTCATGATCTTGGCGGCAGCCTGGTGGCCATTAAAGACGGCGACGACGTTGAGGTCCATAACCTTAGCGAACTCCTCGGCCGTGTAGTCCAAAAGGGGTGAGCGCTGGGAGATGCCGGCATTGTTGACGACTGTATCCAAACCGCCCATGTCGGCTGCAGCCTGGGTAAAGGCCTCGGTCACGGCTTCGAGTGAGGTGAGGTCGCAGGAGCGGCCCCAGACCTTGGCGTCGGGATAGGCGGCTGTCAGCTTCTCAACGGCCGCACCGGCGGTCTCCTGACGCGAGCCAAAGACGGTGACGGCGGCGCCCTCCTCGATAAAACGGCAGGCGATGGCATAGCCGATACCGCGCGTGCCTCCGGTGATGATCGCTTTCTTGCCCTCGAGCAACATGGTGCTTCCTCTCATCGCGGGCGGACATTCGCAGCACAGCGTAGCGGTAGCCGGAATCGGTCGCGTCTGCATATCGGTGAACGGTAGCCCGCGTTACCGATGAGCGGCTCGCGCAAATGTACTCTGCCGTTGTGCTTGGGGCAGGAGACAAAAGGGCTCCCGTCCCACATCGGACGGGAGCCCTCAAAGCGTGTATTGCTAGGCAAGCGTTGGGTTAGTTGGCCATGACGCCTTCGGTCCAGGCCTCGACGTCCTCGATACGCAAGACGTTGGCGACCTCGGCCACGCAGTCGACGCTGGCAAGCTCGGCGGCGGCAGCTTGGACGTCCTTCTCGAGTGCGCGGTGCGTCAGGAAGATGACCGAGCAGGCATCGCTGACGCCCGACTTGCCGTCCTCGACCTGGTTGATGAGCGAGATCGAGATGTTGTGCTTGGCAAAGATGTCGACCGTCTCGGACAGGGCGCCCACGCGGTCGGCGACCTTCAGGCGCACATAGTACTTGGTCTGGAGCTCGTCCATGGGCTTAAAGGCGAGGTTGTGACCATAGGGCTCAATCTCGGGCAGCGGAGCCACGCCGCGGCTGATCTGCTCGGAGAGCGACAGGATATCGCCCACGACGGCGCTCGCGGTGGGGAAGGAGCCTGCACCCGCGCCGTAGAACATGGTCTCGCCCACGGCGTCACCCACCACGTAGACGGCGTTCATGGCGCCGTTGACCTTGGCGAGCATATGGTCTGCCGGAATGAGCGTGGGGTGCACACGAACGTCGACGCCGGCGTCGGTGTTGCGGGCGATGCCCAGCAGCTTAATGGTGTAGCCGAGCTCGCGGGCCTGGGCGATGTCCTCGGCACCGATGGTGCGGATACCCTGCTGGTACACATCGTCGGTGGTCACGCGGGTGCCAAAGCCGATGGAGGCGAGGATCGCCGTCTTGCTGGCGGCATCGAAGCCGTCAACGTCGGCGGATGGGTCGGCCTCGGCATAGCCCTTGGCCTGCGCGTCGGCAAGGACGTCGGCGTAATCGGCGCCCTCGGCGTCCATGCGCGACAGGATATAGTTGGTGGTGCCGTTAAGGATGCCGGCGATGGTCAAGATCTTGTTACCCACCAGGTCGTGCTCGAGCGTGCTCACGATGGGGATGCCACCGCCGCAGCTGGCCTCGCACTTAATCTGCACGCCGCACGCGCGTGCCTTCTCGGCAAGTGTTTCGACGTGACGGCCCAGCAGGGCCTTGTTGGCAGAGACGACGTGCTTGCCGTGCTCAAAGGCAGTAGTGAAGATCTCGGTTGCGGGATGCTCGCCGCCGATCAGCTCGACGACGATGTCGACGGCGGGGTCGGTGACGACGTCGCGCCAGTCACTCGTAAAGGCCTCTCGCTCAATGCCTGCCGCCTCGGCCTGCTCCCAAGCAAGCGCGCAGGCGCGGGTCAGCTTAAGGTCGATGCCGTAGGCTGCCAGGTACTCATCGTGGTGGCTCTTGATCAGACGGGCCACGCCGCCGCCGACGGTTCCCAGACCGATCAGACCGACGTTCACGGTGCGCAGGGGTTCGCTCATAGATAGCTCCTTCGTGCATCTTATGGATGGATTAACCGCTTAAAGGTTGAATGCATTCTAGCGTGAACCGAGGGCGCGTGCTCGCCAGGCAACAGGAGTCGCACAAAACGGCACCCCCGAAACGCTGCGGAAACATTGGAAACATGCTCGCTACAAACGGAACTCCGTAACAAACTGTCAACGTTTGCACCATAAGGTTTGCCCTGTACCGCAAGACGGCCGCACCGCGGCCAGCGAAAAGGGGGACACCATGCTCAACATCAACAGCACGCTCAGCCGTAGGAACTTTCTCGCCGGCGCCGTGGCACTCGGCAGCACCGCCGCACTCGCTGGTTGCTCGTCGGGTGGCTCGGACGGCGGCTCCGCCGATGACGGCAAGACCTTCAAGATCGGTGTCATCGGCCCTCTGACCGGCGCCGCGGCAGCCTATGGCGTTTCGGCCGAGAAGGGTGCCAAGCTCGCCGCCAAGGATTTCTCGACCAAGGACCTCAAATTCTCGCTTAAGTCCGAGGACGACGTCGCCGACGGCGAAAAGGCCATCAACGCCTTCAATACCCTGTGCGACTGGGGCATGCAGGCTCTCGTCGGCCCCGTCACGACTGGTGCCGCCGTCGCCGTCTCGGGCGAGATCGCCGACGATATGCTCATGGTCACGCCTTCGGCCTCGTCGCTCGACGTCACCAAGGACAAGACCACGGTCTTTCAGGTTTGCTTCACCGATCCCACCATGGGCGCCAGCGCCGCGAAGTTCTTGGCCGAGAAGTACGCGGATGCCAAGATCGCCCTGTTCTACAACTCCGGCGATACGTATAGCTCGGGCGTTGCCGACGCTTTTGCCGAGCAGGCCAAGGCGTCCAAGCTCGATATCGTCGATACCGAGACCTTTAAGGACGACTCCTCCACGAGCTTTACCAACCAGCTCACCAAGGCCAAGGAGGCCGGCGCCACGCTCATCTTTGCGCCGATCTACTACACGCCGGCGTCCGTCCTGCTCAAGAACGCCAAGGACATGGGCTACGATATGACGCTCATGGGTACCGACGGCATGGACGGCCTGCTCTCTGTGGAAGGTTTCGATACCTCTCTTGCCGAGGGCGTACTGCTCATGACCCCGTTTTCGGCTGACGACGAGAAGAACGCCGACTTCGTCAAGGCCTATAAGGATGCCTACGACGAGACGCCTAACCAGTTTGCCGCCGACGCCTACGATTGCGTCCACGCAATCGTCGAGGCTATCGATAAAGCGGGCATCGACCTTACGGCCGACGGTGCCGACATTGCCGGCGACCTTGTCAAGGCCATGCGCAAGATCAAGATCGAGGGCCTGACGGGCGAGCTCACGTGGAACGACGAAGGCCAAGTCGAGAAGCCCGCTACGGCCTATGTGATTCAGGACGGCAAGTACATCGCCGCCTAAGTGCGCATAAAGCACGACCGGTGAGGCTGTTTTATTCAGGGCAGGGACGCCTGTAACAGAATGGAAACATTACTTTTACATAATAAAGTGGCAATACTGCATAAAGTAATAGAAATACGCAGAATTATGGATAAATGAACAAATCCAAAGAAAAGTTGAAATAATCGCCACTTTCCTTAACTAAAGCGTCTACTATTTTGCGAACGCCGAACACGGCGAAGGATGGCCTGTCGGGTAACCGAAACCCGACGAGATTTGAGAGGAGAGCCGCATGTCGAGCCTCACCGGTAAGTCATTGAACCCTGTTATGAATCGCAGGAGCGTTATCGCGAGCGCAGCAGGTCTGGGGGCGATGTCCATTCTAGCTGGCTGCTCCTCCAACGGCGGCGACAGTGGTTCCGCTTCGGGCGACGCTTCGTTTAAGATCGGCACCATCGGCCCGCTGACCGGCGCCAATGCGTCCTACGGCAAGTCCGTTACCCAGGCTGTCGAGCTTGGCTGCAAGGATTTCTCGACCAAGGAGCTGCCGCTTGTCAGCAAGGCCGAGGACGACCAGGCTGACGGCGAGAAGGCCGTCAACGCCTTCAACACCCTGCTCGACTGGGGCATGCAGGCCCTCGTCGGCCCGACCACCACGGGTGCGTCGGTTGCCGTTGCCGCAGAGTGTGGTAACGACCCCGAGACGTTCATGATCACCCCGTCCGCGTCCTCCGAGGACGTTACCAAGGGCAAGGATTGCGTCTTCCAGGTTTGCTTCACCGACCCCAACCAGGGTGTCAACGCTGCCAAGTTCCTGGCGCAGAAGTATGCGAACGAGAAGTTCGTGCTGTTCTATAACTCCGGCGACGCCTATTCTTCGGGCATCGCAGATTCTTTTAAGGCCCAGGCCGCTAAGTCTAAGCTTGAGATTGTCGACGAGGAGACCTTCAAGGACGACTCTGCTACGAGTTTTACCAACCAGCTGACCAAGGCAAAGCAGGCCGGCGCCACCATGATTTTTGCACCGATCTACTACACGCCCGCATCCGTCCTGCTCAAGAACGCCAAGGACATGGGCTACGACGTCAAGATGATGGGCTGCGACGGTATGGACGGTATCCTGGGCGTGGAAGGTTTCGACACCTCTCTGGCCGAGGGTCTGCTGCTCATGACCCCATTCTCCGCCGATGACGAGAAGAATGCCGACTTCGTCAACGCCTACAAGGATAAGTATGGCGAGACTCCGGACCAGTTTGCCGCCGACGCCTACGACGGCGTGCATGCGGTGGTCGAGGCCCTCAAGGAAGCCGGCCTGGGTGCCGACGCCGACCCGACCGAGGTTGCCGAGAAGCTTCCCGAGGCTATGCGCAACATTACCGTTGACGGTCTGACTGGCAAGCTCTCCTGGAACGACAAGGGCCAGGTCCAGAAGGACCCGACGGCGTACGTCATTACCGACGGCAAGTACGTACAGGCCTAATTGGCCGCCTTACATAGAGCGGTTTTGATCCCAAGCAGGGGAGGTTTTGGCCTTCCCTGCTTGCTTGGTATCTAGGGACGATGTAACGTCCCTGTTTCATACATTAATTGGAAACCTATTCGAAAGGGGGATGTGGAACATGACGGTCTTTATCCAATACCTGGTCAACGGCCTGTCCATGGGCAGCGTCTACGCCATCATCGCGTTGGGCTACACCATGGTCTACGGTATCGCCAAGATGCTGAACTTCGCTCACGGCGATGTCATCATGGTCGGTGCCTATGTCTCGTTCTGCGCCACGTCGTATCTCGGCCTCCCGGGCTGGGCATCTGTAGTTCTCTCTTGCGTGGCCTGCACGGTTCTCGGTGTTCTCATTGAGGGCCTGGCCTATAAGCCGCTGCGCCAAGCAGGCCCGCTGGCCGTTCTGATCACGGCTATCGGCGTGTCCTACTTCCTGCAGAATGCCGCGCAGCTTCTGTGGGGCGCCACGCCCAAGAACTTCACTTCGCTCGTCACCTTCCAGGTGCCGGAGTTCTTGGCCAAGTTCAACGTAAGCGCCGTCTCGCTCGTCACCATCGTCGCCTGCCTGGTTATCATGGCCGGCCTGATGTTCTTTACAGGTAAGACCAAGATGGGCAAGGCCATGCGCGCCGTGTCCGAGGACAAGGCTGCCGCTCAGCTCATGGGCATCAACGTCAACCGCACCATTTCGATGACGTTTGCCATCGGCTCTGCCCTTGCCGCCATCGCCGGCGTGCTGCTGTGCTCCTACTCGCCGGTGCTGCAGCCCACGACGGGTGCTATGCCTGGCATCAAGGCCTTCGACGCCGCTGTCTTCGGTGGCATCGGCTCCATCCCCGGCGCTTTTGTCGGTGGCATTCTCATCGGCATCATCGAGGCGATGGCGCAGGCTTACATTTCCACGAGCCTTGCCAACTCCATCGTCTTTGGTGTTCTGATCATCGTCCTGCTCGTCAAGCCTGCCGGCCTCTTGGGCAAGTACGTCCCCGAGAAGGTGTAGGTGAGCGTTATGAAGTTTCTTAAAGACAAGCAGACGCGTCACGACTTTGTCACGTACGCCATGTGCCTTGTGGCGTTTGCCATCGTGTTCTTTATGCAGTCCAACCACATGATTCCGCGCATGATCGCCGGTCAGCTGGTTCCCATCACGGCCTATATCGTCATGGCCATCTCTCTTAACCTCGTCGTCGGCATTGCGGGCGACCTGTCGCTGGGCCACGCGGGCTTTATGAGCGTCGGCGCCTATACGGGCATCGTTACCGCGGTCGCCCTCGAGAGCGCCGTTCCCTCCGATCCGGTGCGCCTTATCATCAGTATCGTGGTCGGCGCCATCGCTGCCGCCATCCTGGGTTTCTTGATTGGCATCCCGGTCCTTCGTCTGAGCGGCGATTACCTAGCTATCGTGACGCTGGCCTTTGGCGAGATTATCAAGGAGATCGTCACCTGCCTCATTGTGGGCGTCGATTCCCGCGGCCTGCATGTGATCTTTAACATCACGGGTAACTCCACGATCGATGACCTGCACCTGCTCGAGGACGGCACCGCCATCATCAAGGGCGCCCAGGGCGCCTCGGGCGTGTCGACGTACTCGACCTTCCTCGCCGGTGCCATCCTGGTCATGGTCGCACTCGTGATCGTGCTCAACCTGGTTCGCAGCCGTACCGGCCGTGCCATTATGGCCGTGCGCGACAACAAGATCGCTGCCGAGTCTGTGGGCATCTCCGTCACCGAGTACCGCATGATCGCCTTCGTGGTTTCCGCTGCCCTCGCCGGTGCTGCCGGAGCTCTCTTCGGCGGTAACTTCTCGCAGCTCTCCGCCACCAAGTTCGACTTCAACACGTCCATCCTCATCCTGGTGTTCGTGGTCCTGGGCGGCCTGGGCAATATGCGCGGCTCCGTCATCGCGGCGGCATTGCTCACGGTGCTTCCCGAGCTGCTCCGTCAGTTCTCGGACTACCGCATGCTCATCTACGCCATCGTGCTGATCTTGGTCATGATCTTTACCAACAACCCGCAGCTCAAGGCGTTCTTCGGTCGTGTCAAGGATCGCTTTGCTTCCAAGAAGGAGGTGGCAGCCGATGCCCAGTAAATTTGAGTTCAACAAGGGCAAGATGGTCCCGTATCCTTCTGGCGCCATCGTTCCCGACCGCGACCTGGGCGAGCGCCCGGCACTCGAGTGCATCCACCTGGGCATCGAGTTCGGTGGCCTTAAGGCAGTCGACGACTTTAGCCTGACTATCGGCAAGACCGAGATCGCCGGTCTGATCGGCCCCAACGGTGCCGGTAAGACCACGGTCTTCAACCTGCTCACCAAGGTGTATCAGCCCACGCACGGCACCATCCTGCTCGACGGTGAGGACACCTCGGGCAAGTCGGTCTATCAGGTCAACCGCATGGGTATTGCCCGTACCTTCCAGAACATTCGTCTGTTCAACACCATGACGGTGGAGGATAACGTTAAGGTCGGCCTGCACAACCAGGAGCGCTACTCCGGCTTTGAGGGCGTGCTGCGCCTGCCGACGTATTGGAAGCACGAGAAGGCTGCTCACGAGCGCGCCATGGAGCTGCTGTCCATCTTTGATATGGAGCACCTGGCAAACGAGCAGGCCGGATCGTTGCCTTACGGCGCTCAGCGTCGTCTGGAGATCGTCCGCGCGCTTGCCACCAACCCCAAGCTACTGCTGCTCGACGAGCCTGCCGCCGGCATGAACCCGTCCGAGACCGCGGAGCTCATGGAGAACATCGTTAAGATTCGCGACACCTTCGGCATCGCTATCATGCTTATCGAGCATGATATGTCGCTCGTTATGAACATCTGCGAGGGCATCTGCGTGCTTAACTTTGGCAAGGTTATCGCCAAGGGCACGGCAGAGGAAATCCAGAACAACGACGCCGTTATCGAGGCGTATCTGGGTAAGCAGGATAAGGGGGAGAACTAAATGGCAGAGCCGATGCTTTCCGTCTACAACATCAACGTCTGGTACGGCGCCATCCACGCCATCAAGGACATCTCCTTTAACGTTAACGAGGGCGAGATCGTGGCCTTGATTGGTGCCAACGGTGCCGGCAAGTCCACAACGCTCAAGACCGTCTCGGGCCTCCTGCGCTCTAAGACCGGCTCCATCAAGTTTATGGGCGAGGACATTACCCATACGCCCGCCGACAAGCTGGTTGGTAAGGGCCTGGCTCAGGTTCCCGAGGGTCGTCGCGCCTTTTTGCAGATGACGGTTGAGGAGAACCTGGAGATGGGCGCCTATACGCAGCCCAAGTCCACGGTGGTCCCGGGCCTCGAGCGCGTCTACGAGCAGTTTCCGCGCCTGAAGGAGCGCCGTCGCCAGGTCGCCGGCACCCTTTCGGGCGGCGAGCAGCAGATGCTCGTTATGGGGCGCGCCCTTATGAGTAACCCCAAGCTGCTCATGCTCGACGAGCCTTCCATGGGCCTGGCGCCGATTCTGATTGAGCAGATCTTCCAGATTGTCGAGGACCTGCACAAGGCCGGCACCACGGTGCTTCTGGTCGAGCAAAACGCACAGATGGCGCTTTCCATCGCCACGCGCGGCTACGTGCTCGAGACCGGCAAGATCACCATGACCGGCACCGGCCAAGAACTCCTGCACGACGACAACGTCCGCAAGGCATATCTGGGTGGTTAATCCATTCAAAAAAGGGGCGCTGACTAACCCAGTCAGCGCCCCTTTTAAGTTGCGGTGAAATAGGGACTGAATAGGGGCTCCAGAGGCCAAAACAGTCCCTATTCCACCGCAACTTCATGGGGATGTGTGACAATGCCCGTCGGAAAACATCTGCTGTCTTTGGGGGTCTATCTATGCTGTACGAGTTTTGTGCCGAGAACTTTGAGCGAGTGCCGGCGGCTATCGATGCCGGTGCAAAGCGCATCGAGCTGTGCGATAACCTTGCCGTCGGTGGTACCACGCCCTCGGCCGGCGTTATCAGCGCTACGACCAACTATGCCCACGAGCACGATGCACGGGTGATGTGCATGATCCGTCCGCGTGGCGGCGACTTTCACTACAACCAGGACGAGCTGCGCATGATGGAGATGGACTTGGGCCTTGCCGTGAGTGCGGGCGTTGACGGCTTGGTCTTTGGCTGCTGCAAACCCTGCGCTGGCGGATGGGCGCTCGACGAACTTACGCTTGGCGCCCTCGTGATGGCTGCGGGCTGCGCGACCGAGGAATGTAAGCGTGAGCCCATCGACATCACCTTTCACATGGCATTTGACCAGCTCTCGCCCGAGGCTCAGCTCGATGCGATTGATACACTTGCCGACTGCGGCGTTACGCGCATCCTCACGCATGGCGGCGCTGCCGGTACGTCGATCGAGGATAATTTCGATCACCTGGCTCGTTTAATCGAGTATGCGGGCGATCGTTTGACCATCCTTCCCGGCGGCGGCATCACTACGGCAAATCGCGACGCGGTCGCGGCGGCGCTAGGCGTCTCCGAGCTCCATGGCACCAGGATCGTGCCGCTGGAGGTATAACCCGTGGCGCTGGTATTTGACGTTCAGCAGGCGAGCGGCAAGCCCGACGATAATCGTCGCCCTGGCACCGCGTGCCCCTTTTGCGACACGGAGGGGCTCACCAACATCATCCAGCGCGATGGTGACTGCATCTGGCTCGAGAATAAGTTCAAGACCTTGCGGGCCACCCGTCAGACCGTATTGATCGAGTCGGCCAATCACGACGCCGACTTGGTGACCTATGAGCCGGATGAACTCCACCATGTGATGAGGTTTGCTCTGGATTGCTGGCAGCGAATGATTGACTCCCGGCAGTATCGCAGCGTTCTCATGTACAAGAACAAGGGTCCGCTCTCAGGCGGTAGTCTCGTTCATCCGCACATGCAGATTGTGGGTTTGGAGCAGGAAGACGGCTACACTTCGCTGACTTCTGCCAATTTCGAAGGCATCAATGTCTGGCAACAGGGGAGAATCGCGGTCAACATCTCAACCGAACCGATCATGGGGTTCTTTGAGATCAACGTTTCAGCCCCGCAGGGAATCGCCGCCAGCGATGACACGAGAGACCAAGCCGAGGCGGATCTCTTCGCCGACGCAATCCAGGTAGCTCTGCGCTATATCTTGCACGAGCACCATGGCGGTCGTGCAGAGTCGTACAACCTGTTCTTCTATCACATAGGCGGCCGGACCATTGCCAAGGCGCTTCCACGTTGGGTGGTTTCACCCTACTTTGTCGGTTATCGGCTGGCTCAGGTCAATGCTGAGACCACGCTCGATGTCGATGCGGAGCGACTCCGCGCACATCTGGAGGCGCTCACATCGTAAAGTGAGCGCCCGCACACTGCGGACGGTTTAGCGCGCCATTGCATCGCGGCCGGCCTCGACGCGCTTGCGCTGGGCGGCGCGCTCCTCGCCGGTCAGACGCTCAAAGAAGTGCCCGATAAGCGAGGCGAGTACCTGCTGAAACAGCGTTCCACACATGACGGGAAACACAACTTCGCCCGGAAAGTATTGCGTGGCGATGACGGCGCCCGAAGAGATGTTACGCATGCCGCAGGTAAAGCACATGGTAGTCGTCTCGCTATATGGCAGATGCAGCGCACGGGCGACCAGAAAACCGACGACAAAGCCGCTGATGGCGAAGGTCAAAATAAAGAAGGCGACTTCCAGGCGCACCGCGTTCATGTGCAGCACGTACTCGCTCATGGCGGTGGAGTTGGAGGCGATAACGCCCATCATCATGAACTTGCAGGCGGGCGAGAGCGCGGGGGAGAGCTTCTCGTGTCCCCATCCACGCGTGAGCTCGTTGATCACGATGCCGAGCACGGCGGGGATGGCGATCATAAAGGCCATGTCTTGCATCATGCTCGGCACATCGATCGAGACGGTGGCGCCCAACAGGAGCTTGAGCGTGAGCGGAATCGTCACAGGGGAGATAACCGAGGACGTCAGGATGATGGTGAGCGCGAGCGGGCCGTTGCCGCCGAACATGCTGATCCACATAAAAGCGGTGACGGCCACGGGCACGCTGTACTCGAGCACGATGCCGCAGACAAGGTTGGGGTTGGAGCCAAAGAAGAGTGACCCTATGGCATACGCCGCGATAGGAATAAGCACTGCCGAGACCAGCAGCGCCAGAATCAGGTGCAGCGGACGGTGGAACACCTCGGCTACCTGGTGAAAGGTGTTGCTGAGCGCACCTTGGAACGTCATAAAGGCAAACAAGGTGGGAACGATGGGCTTGAGAACGCCGATCTGTTGAGGAAAGAGCACGCCGAGCGCCACGCAAATCGGAACGATGATCTGCATATGCCCCGCGAGGAACTTTCCCAGTCCAGCCCATTGCTTCATATGTCCCGTGACTCCCTTTATCCGCGAACTCGTTTGTATGGATATGCTAGACGCTCGTGTGCGTACGTGCGGCTGAAACGCTCGATTATTTCGAGGCCATTACCGCCATCGTTTGCCGAAACCGCGACGCTCCGCGGCGTTTTGCGTCCGCGCTGCACGGTATAATAAATCCGTTCAACAGATCTGCCTGCCGAAGCGGGCATACACAGAGGACTCATCGCTATGAACCGTGAGAGGTATCGCGGCGACCTGCCCCTATCAGGGGTGGGTGCCTATGTCATCGCTTAAGACGACGCATCGCTGGGTGGTCGCTCAGCAAAAGCCCGAGCTCGAAAAGGAGCTTTCGACTGGTCTGGGCATTCCCGGGCTGGTGGCGCGCATTATGGTCGCGCACGGCATTGGCTCCATCAAAGAGGGCCAATTGTTTTTGACGCCTTCGCTCGATCGCGACTGGGCCGACCCACTCATTATCCCGGGTATGTCGGTCGTTGCCGACCGCGTCGAGCGTGCTATTCGCAACCACGAGCACATCGCCGTCTTTGGCGATTTTGACGTTGACGGTATTACGTCGACCTGCCTGTTGACCGAGGCGCTGCGCACGTTTGGCGCCGATGTCACGCCGTTTATTCCGCATCGCTTTGATGAGGGCTACGGTCTTTCGCGCGCGGCACTCGACCGCGTTAACGAGCTCGCTCGCCCCCAGCTGATCGTGACCGTCGATAACGGCATTGCCGCCAAGGAAGAGGTTTCCTATCTGGAGAGCCTGGGGATCGATTTGGTGGTCACGGACCATCACGAGCCCTCCGACCAGGTGCCGCAGGGTGTGCCCCTGACCGACCCCAAGCTCGAGGACGAGGGCCCCTCGCGCGAGCTTGCCGGTGCCGGCGTGGCACTCAAACTGGTGCAGGTCCTGGGCGATCGTCTGGGCAAGCCGTCGTATTGGCGTTCGCTGATAGAGGTCGCGGCGCTGGGCACCGTATCCGACATGATGCCGCTTACGCCCGAGAACCGCGCACTGGTCGCCGAGGGCATCCAGCAGATGCGCGTGACGGCCCGTCCCGGCTACATCGCACTTGCCGCGCTCGCCAAAGCGGACCTTTCGAGCATTACGGCGGATGGCCTGTCATTCTCGCTCATTCCCCGCTTAAACGCTGCCGGTCGCATGGCCGATCCAAAGCTGGCGCTCGACCTGCTGCTTGCCCGCAATCCCATCGAAGCAAGCGCGCTGGCGGCTGAGCTCGAGGAAATCAACCGCCAGCGCCGTGAGATCGAGGCGGAGCTCACGCGCGATGCCATGGCAAAGGTCGAGGAGACCTATGACGGCGGACGCGCGATCGTCGTGGGCGGCGAAGGCTGGCACGAGGGTGTCAAGGGCATCGTGGCAAGCCGTCTGACCAACCGCTATCACGTGCCGGCGCTGCTGTTCTCGATCGAGGACGGTATCGCGCGTGGCTCTGGTCGCTCGGTGGGCAAAGTTAACCTGTTTGACGCCGTCGAGCGCTGTTCCGACCTGCTGATTCGTCGCGGCGGACATGCCGGTGCGGTGGGTGTGACCATCGAGGCATCCAAGCTCGATGAATTCCGTCGTCGCCTTTCCGCTGTGCTATCGGAGATTCCCGCCGAGGACTTTGAAGACATCGACGAGGTTGCCGCCACGGTCGACCTTTCCGAATTGAATATCGAGACCATCGAGCAGATTTCCCGCCTTGAGCCGTTTGGCCAGGGTAATAAGGTGCCGCTGCTGGCTGCCGAGGGCGTGACGATGTGTGATCGCGCCGTGGTGGGTAAAACCGGCGAGCATATGCGCTTCGTGGCGACGGATGGCGCCGCGAGTGTGCCGGCCATCATGTTTCGTGTACCGCAAATCGATAAGCTCATCAACTGCGATAGCGCTGTCGACTTGGTGTTCGAGGCCGTTGCCGAGCATTGGCAGGGTCGTGTGAAGCCCAAGCTCATGGTCAAGGATGTTCTGGTCCGCGATACCACGCTGCCCAGCGTCGACGATCCGGCATGCGAGCTTCGTCGTGGCGTGCAGCCGGCGGATTCCGGCCTGCGCCTGGAGTCGCGCAAGCGCGAGGCGCTCGCCCAGCTTTCCTATACCGAGCTCACGCGCTCGCTTATCCATAGCTTTATCGGATCGAACCAGCCGCACCGCGCGCAGGTTGAGGCGCTCGACGCCTTGGCCGATCACCAGAGTGTCTTGGCGGTTATGGGAACGGGCCGCGGCAAGTCGCTCATCTTCCATGTGCATGCCGCGCGTGAGGCGGTGCTTTGCGGACGTGCGAGCATCTTTGTCTATCCGCTGCGTGCGCTTGTTGCCGACCAGGCCTATCACCTCTCGTCGACGATGGCATCGCTTGGCATTGGCGTTGGCGTGCTGACCGGCGAGACCGTGGAGGCCGCACGCGATGACGTGTTCGCCGGCCTAGCTTCGGGCCACACCGGTATCGTGCTCACGACGCCCGAGTTCCTGTCTATCCACCGTGACCGCTTCGCGCGTTCGGGCCGCATCGGCTTTGTCGTTATCGATGAGGCGCATCATGCCGGTATTGCCAAGGGCGGCGACCGCAGCGCCTATCTCGACATGCCCGATATCCTCAAAGCCCTGGGCGACCCGGTCGTTATGGCTGCGACGGCCACCGCGACGGCTCCGGTCGTGGCCGAGCTTGCCCGCATGCTGCCGATCGCTCGCACGGTGGTCGACGAGACGGTGCGCGAGAACCTGCAGCTCGAGGACGACCGTGATCTTGCAAGTCGCGAGAACCGTTTGGTGTCGATTGTGGCGACGGGGGAAAAGACCGTCATCTACGTCAATTCGCGCGACCAGTCCGTGGCGCTCGCCAAGACGTTGCGCAAGCGTGTGCCCGATTGCGCAACCCATATCGCGTTCTATAACGCGGGGCTTGCGCGCTCCGATCGCCGCCGCGTGGAGGAAGCATTCCGAGACGGAAGCCTCAGCTGCATTGTTTCGACCTCTGCCTTTGGCGAGGGCGTCAACCTGCCCGATATCCGCCATGTTGTGCTCTACCACATGCCGTTTGGCGCCATCGAGTTCAACCAGATGAGCGGACGTGCCGGCCGCGATGGCCAGCCCGCCGTGATCCATCTGCTCTATTCGTCGCGCGACGCCCGCATTAACGAGCGCCTGCTCGACTGCTATGCGCCCGAGCGCGACGAGCTCGTCACGCTCTATCGCGCGCTGCAGACCATGTGGCGCTCCAACCGCGGCAAGACCGGGGACGATTCCTTTAGCGCGAGCGATATCGACATCGCGCAGATGTGCCTTGCCATCGATGCTCGCACGCCGGTCGACGAGCGTTCGGTGGAAAGCGGCCTGGGAATCTTCGAAGAGCTTGGTTTCTGTCGAGTTTCGGGGTTTGACGACACCCGTCGCATCGCGATGGCCGAAAACCCCGGCCGCGTGCAATTGAGCAGGTCAATTCGCTATTTGGAGGGCTTGCGCTCGCGCATGGAGTTCTCGGCTTTCCGGAGCTGGGCGCTCGATTCGTGCGCTTCTGATATGCTAGCCAAAGTTAACCGCCCGATCGTACCGCGGGCCTAGGGGAAGGGGACCTCGATGGATGCCGCAGCCCGTACCGCCCATGATTCCACCCTCCAGCCGTTTTCGGAGATGGAGCACTATAAGCATGCCGATGAGCTGCCGCCCGAGATTATGGCGGACAGCTACGACAAGCTGGAGCGTCTGTGTCTCAAATATATGAATGAGGATGACTTCTCCAAGGTGGAGCAGGCCTACTGCTTTGCTGCCGAGAAGCATTGCAACCAAAAGCGGCGCTCGGGTGAGATGTACATCAACCATCCCGTCGAGGTTGCCATCATTTTGGCCGATCTCAAGATGGACTGCGATGTGGTGTGCGCCGCGCTGCTGCACGATACCGTCGAGGATACTGAGACCTCGCTCGCCGATGTTTCCGGCCTGTTTGGCGATACGGTGGCCGAGCTCGTCGATGGCGTGACCAAGCTCACCAACATCGAAGTCGACAGCATGGACGAGAAGCAGGCGCTCACGCTGCGCAAGATGTTCCTCGCCATGTCCAAGGACATTCGCGTCATCATCGTTAAACTTGCCGATCGTCTGCACAACATGCGTACGCTGGCGGCCCTGCGCGAGGATCGTCGCCTGTTTAAGGCTCGCGAGACCATGGACGTGTACGCGCCCTTGGCCGACCGCCTGGGCATGAGCTCTATTAAGTGGGAGCTCGAGGACCTGTCCTTCTTCTACTTGGAGCCCGATGCCTACCAGCGCATCGCGCGCATGGTAGCCGAGTCGCGCGAGGTTCGCGAGCGTTATCTGGCCGAGACCATCAAGACGCTCACCGACGAGCTCAATCGCATTGGTCTTGAGGGCTTTCAGATCAACGGTCGTTCCAAGCACTATTGGTCCATCTATCAAAAGATGAAGCGCAAGGGCAAGGAGTTCTCCGAGATTTACGACCTGGTGGCGCTGCGCGTCATCACTCATTCGGTGCGCGATTGCTACTCCACGCTCGGTGCGGTGCATACGCTGTGGCATCCCATGCCTGGTCGCTTTAAAGACTATATCGCCATGCCCAAGGTCAATAACTACCAGTCGCTCCACACGACGGTCATCGGCCCCACGGCTCGTCCGCTCGAGATTCAGATTCGAACCTATGAGATGCATGAGCAGGCCGAGTACGGTATTGCCGCCCACTGGCTCTATAAGAAGTCGGGCGGATCGTCTGCGTCTAAGACCAATGATGCCCAGCGTCTGGACGACCAGATTAACTGGCTCAAACATTCGCTCGATTGGGCTGCGTCTGATGAGATCACCGACGCCAAGGAATACCTGCATTCGCTGAAGGTCGACCTCTTCGATCAGGAGATCTTTGTCTTCACGCCCAAAGGCGAGGTCATGGCTCTTCGTGCCGGCTCCACGCCGCTCGACTTTGCCTATGCCGTTCACACCGAGGTGGGAAACCATTGCGTCGGCGCCAAAATCAACGGTGCGGTGGCTCCGCTCACGCACGAGATTAAGACGGGTGACCGTGTCGAGATCCTGACTAACAAGAGTTCCAAGCCGTCGCGTGATTGGCTCAAGATCGTTAAGACACCTTCCGCCAAGTCAAAGATCCGCCGCTATTTTGCCGCTGCGACCAAGGACGACGACGCTGCCGCCGGCCGCGATATCCTGGCCAAGGACCTGCGTAAGCGTGGCTATGGCATTTCTACGCCGCGCTCCACGCGTGCGCTCAACGCCGTGGCGGAGCAGTTTAACTTCAAGCAGCTCGAGGACCTGTTTGCCGCCGTCGGCGCCGGCAAGGTTGCCCCGCGCGCTGTGGGTAATAAGGTCGAGCAAATCTTGGACCCCAAGCCCGAGGAACAGCTCACCAAGGCCGAGGCTATCGCCGAGGTCGTGAAACAGCCGGCCCGCGGCTCCAACCGCAAGCCGCAAAAGCGTGGCAAGAGCGCAAGTAACGGCATTATCGTCAAGGGCGAGAGCAACAGCGGCCTGCTAGTTCGTCTAGCGCATTGCTGCAATCCGGTGACGGGCGACGATATCGTCGGCTTCATCACGCGTGGCCGAGGTGTCTCAGTGCATCGCGCCAACTGCCCCAACGTCAAGGGCCTCATGGAGCACCCCGAGCGCATGATTGACGTAGAGTGGGATGGTGCTGCCGACACTCTCTTCCAGGTCGAGATCGTGGTCGAGTGCCTGGACCGCATGGGCCTGCTCAAGGACGTCACCATTGCCATTGGCGATGCAGGCGGCAATATCCTTTCCGCCGCCACCTCGACCAACCGCGAGGGTATTGCGACCCTGCGCTTTATGGTCGAGATTTCGGATGCGAGCGGCCTGGACCCGCTGCTGGCTTCCATCAGCAGTGTCGATTCGGTCTACGACGCTCGCCGTCTTATGCCCGGCGAGGGCGGAGCGCAACTCAAGCGCCGTGTGTAGGTGCGAGAGCCTCTCAGCATCATAGATATTGGTTACGCTCGAGGCATCGTTTGGTGCCTCGAGCGTATTTTAGAAGGAGGGTATGCGCATGGACGATATGACTTTGGACCTGACACCCCGAGGCACGGCTTCGATTGAGGCGCTCGTCAACGGTCCGATTCAGACCAACAGCTACGCCGTGATTTCGAATGACGAGTGCTTAATCGTCGATCCGGCGTGGGAGGGCGAGCGTCTTGTGGAGCATATCCGCACCGCGCATCCCGAGGTGCGCGTACTCGGGTCTGTCTGCACGCACGGTCATGCCGACCATGTTGGCGGGGTTGCCGGGGTTCGAGCTGTTGTTGGCGACAGCGCACTATATGAGTTGTGCGCTAAGGACGTGACGGTACCTCGCGCAAATATCGAGGAGCAGCGCGCCATGTGGGGTATCGAGACGCCCGATCCGGGTGAGCCGACGCGTTTGCTTGCCGAGGGCGATACAATCGAGGTGGGCGACGTCTGCCTGCAGGTGATCGAGACGCCGGGGCATACGCCGGGCGGCATCGTCCTGTTCGCCGCGACCGAGCAGGGAAACATCGCCTTTGTGGGCGACACGCTTTTCCCGGGCAGCCACGGTCGTACCGATCTTTCCGGCGGTGACGAGGCGGCGATTATGCGCTCGCTCTCCAAACTTGCCAAGATGCTTCCGCCCGATACCGTCTGCCTGACGGGCCACGGCGATTCGACCACCGTTGCACGCGAGCTCATGCAGAACCCATTCATGCAGATGTAGCTTAGAGACCGTCTTTCGAACCACGAAGACCGCTCAATCGTCAAGCTATTTTCCCCAGTGGGTCGATTCTGTGGGGCAAACGGTCAAAATTTGTCCAATCGGATGGTATTCGTGAACAAACGAACGTTTATGCTCGGGTATGTCGTGGTAAAATCTCAGGCGTTATCGGAGCAACCTTACAGGAGGTTTCTTTTATGCTCGTCAACGCAGCAGACATGCTCAAGAAGGCCGAAGCCGGCAAGTACGGTCTCGGTGCCTTCAACACCAACAACCTCGAGTGGACCCTGGCTATTCTTCAGGCCGCCGAGGAGGCCAAGTCTCCGCTGATCCTTCAGTGTACCGCTGGTGCCGCTAAGTGGATGGGTGGTTTCAAGGTCTGCGCCGACATGGTCAAGGCTGCCGTCGAGGCCACGGGCGTTACCGTTCCCGTCGCCCTTCACCTCGATCACGGTTCCTACGAGGACTGCTTCAAGTGCATCGAGGCCGGCTTCACGTCCATCATGTATGACGGCTCTCACGAGGAGACCTTCCAGCTTAACCTCGACCGCACCAAGGAGCTCGTTGAGCTTGCCCACTCCAAGGGCATGTCCATCGAGGCCGAGGTCGGCGGCATCGGCGGCACCGAGGACGGCGTGACCTCCAGCGGCGAGCTCGCTGATCCTGCTGAGTGCAAGCAGATTGCTGACCTGGGCGTCGACTTCCTCGCCTGCGGTATCGGCAACATCCACGGCGTGTACCCTGCCGACTGGGCTGGCCTTTCCTTCGAGCGCCTGGGCGAGATCAAGGCTCAGACCGGCGACCTGCCCCTCGTCCTGCACGGTGGCACCGGCATCCCCGAGGATCAGATCAAGAAGGCCATCTCCCTGGGTATCTCCAAGATCAACGTCAACACCGATCTGCAGCTCGTCTTCGCCAAGGGTGTTCGCGAGTACATCGAGGCCGGCAAGGATCAGCAGGGCAAGGGCTTTGACCCCCGCAAGCTCCTCAAGCCTGGTCGCGACAACATCGTTGCCCGCACCAAGGAGCTCATGGAGGAGTTTGGCTCCGTCAACAAGGCGTAAGCGTCGCTAAACTACCCGCCGGAAGCCCCGTCCCCCTACACTGTTTCCTTTGCGCTCACCTGGCTTCGCCAGAAGTCGCGCCAAGGAAACAGTTCCGGGGGACGGGGCTTCCTTTGTTTAACGCCGCAGGGTTACTGGGCTGAATTATTTATTTGACTACCGTTCGGCGGTGTTGATGGCTCCTTTGTTGGGGCTTTCTTTTTATCTAGCTACAATGGGCTTCGAGAGTTCTAATGACTTGGAGTTTGGTATGGCTGTTATTAATGTGTTGCCTTCGGATGGGAAGGTTGTTGACGAAGGCCCTGTTGGTTGCTCTGTTGATGTTTGCTGTGATGATTTTCGTCATCTCGATATTGGTCTGCCGCCTGAGATTCTTCGACTCAAGGATGCCGGCTATTTGACGCGGGCTGTTGCGGCTTGTGATCGCCTTTTGGAGCAGAACCCTGAACCTTCGCTGGCTGCTTGTGTTCGTGCCGAGCGGTATCGCATGCTCGAGACGCCGCTTCATTTTTCGGTGTCGCGCGATCAGGCTATTGCGATGATTCGCGAGGAGTGGCCAGAGTTTACCGAAGAGCAGTTTGATGACCTGATTAATCGTAAGCGTATCGATTGGCGCTTTATCGATGGCGAGCTGTTCGTACTCGACAACTTCCTCGATTCGCTTCGCGTGTACCCCAAGGAGGTTCCGGGCCTGCGTCCCGATTCTACGGACGGTATAGCACTGCGTAACCAGATGCTCAGGGAGATGGAGTCGCAAAACGGGTTGACTCGCGTCATCACGCTCAAGGCATCCGTGTCTGTCCCCGGGGCTCTGGAGGGAGAGACTGTTCGCGCGTGGCTACCCGTTGCCGCCGCCTGTCGTCAACAGTCTCATATCGAGGTTCTCGATATGACGTCGGGGGGTACCGTTGCCTCTGAAAACGTTTCGGCTCGTACTGCCTCTTGGACATCTTCGACTGAACATTCATTCTCGGTGACCTATCGCTATCACATAGATGCCGCCTATTGCGATATCTATGGTGGCGCGCTCCCATCGCATACGTGCATGGACACGCCACTGCCCGAGGACACTTCCGAGGACCGTCCGCACATTGCGTTTACGCCGTACTTGCGACAGTTGACGGAGCGTGTTATTGACGGGCTCGAGGATCCGCTCGATCGCGCTCGTGCTATCTATGATTACCTGACGCAGCATATCGACTATCGCTATCAGCCACCGTACCTGCTTTTGGGATCTATTGCCGACGACTGTGCGCATTCGCTCCGCGGCGATTGCGGCGTTATGGCGCTCACGTTTATCACCATGTGCCGCATCGCGGGGGTGCCTGCTCGTTGGCAGAGCGGCCTATATGTTGCGCCCGATTCGGTGGGACCGCACGATTGGGCTGAGTTCTATACGCCACAGACCGGTTGGCTTAACGCCGACGTATCGTTTGGTTCCTCGGCACGCAGGATGGGGGAGGAGTGGCGTCGTCGTCACTACTTTGGCAATCTCGACCCGTGGCGTATGGTGGCCAACAACCGATTCCAAGCTGAATTTGTGCCTGCTTTCGATGGTATGCGCGAGGATCCCTATGACAACCAGATGGGCGAGGCCTCGGTTGACGGACGTGGATGTCGTAAGCGGGAGATGTTGCGCAAGGTTGAGCTTATCGGGTTGATTTCCGATCTCAGCCGAACACATTGAGCAAATAGGCCATTCCCGCAGTTAGCCGAACGCCCCCGCGGCCCCTCCTGGGGTCCGGGGGCGCCGTTTTCCCAGTTGATGGAACGGTGGAGATGTGTTTCGATGGGTC
>DBGEDL010000001.1:0-34758 GCA_048375035.1 Collinsella sp. | reverse complement strand
GGCAACACGTCCCGGGCCCTCTACGGGGCAGGGGCTGACGGCCGTCCGGGGCGGTCGGCCAGCGACCACCGGTACGGCTCAATCGTATAACCATGCAACGGAAAAGAGCCGCCCTTTCGGACGACTCAAACTGTAATGGGGCTCTTTTGGTCTATGAGTGCTCGTATTTCGTAGCGCGGCCTGTCCCCTGCTTTACAATTGCGCTTCGACCAATCAGCGATTCGAGCGCCGCCAACGTCCGCATGCGGCTCAGCCCCGTCTGTTTTTCAATCTCGCTTCGCGACATAATTCGCCCGCCCGACAAGGCCTTGAGAACCTGGACCTCTTCCTCGGACCCTTCAAAGGCATCGGTAACGGGCAATGTGACGGCCACCATGCCGCCGCGAACATCAAAAATTGGTTGATTGATCGAATCGCGATAGGCACGTCTAATGCGCGCGATTCCCGTACCAAATTTCTCGATGTAATCCAGCTTTAAGAAGGCCTCTGCAACGATGGGGTTCCTGAGCACGGATATCTGCCCATACAGGTATTGTTCCGTCGTCAAACCGGCGGGCAGCGATCCAGGTGAGGTCACAACGACACGATCATCGTACAGGGCAATTTGAACGTTCGCTCGAACGTCCCACGTCCGATGCACCAAAGCGTTTGCAACAGCTTCGCGGAATGCCTCAAGAGGAATTCGATCGGTTTGGACGCGCTCCATCCCTTCGATACGCTCATAACGGTAGTAGCGTGCAAACATAGCCACCGCCCTGTCCACCTGCTCAATTGCGGATACATTTGTCGCCGCCTCGCGATCCAAGATCACATCCTCGGTATCGCCAAAACGGACGCAGTCGATGCCCGGAAAATCATTCTTATCCGCCAAAATCGCCGCAGCGTTGGTATAGCCGTCCTTGCCGAGCAAGCGAAGCGTGCGCATGATATCCGGCGTTAGCTCGGAAATGCCGAGATGTTCAACACACTTATGCTCGAGCGTGTGAAAACTCAAGTCCTGGCGAGCCGACGTGAGCGCGTCGAACGTTACGTTGCTGCCTTCGAGCGTCAGCCTGCCATACTCAAACCGGTCGACCTCCACCGTTGCCGAATCGTTTCGTCTGTAGGCCTTTCCCTTGCTTCGATAGGGTTTGTCCTGCCCCTCATAAACCGTAAGGATTACGGTCCCGTGTTTCTCATCGGGCTCAAGCGAGTAACGGGGCGCGGGATCAAGACTGTCGTTAATCATGTTCTCGATGCGCAGGCATTCTGCAACCGGATCCGCAAGGCCGACAGCCACGCCATCGTCATCAACGCCAAACTCAATCTTGCCCGTCCCGTAGTTTGCATAGGCGCTCACCGTTTTAAGAAACGTCGGCGTAACGCTTTCCTTGTATTCGACTGTAGGTCTCTCTCTAACAACCATATGCACAACCCCCTCGTTTCGTACCATTCATAACCGTATTATAAGACGAAAACCGTTTGCGTACTGATTTATTCAAGACGCAAGCGGTTTTCGTCTTGATTTACGTACGGAATTAAGACACATAATTTCGCTTTCGTATGGCTCAATACCGGACGCAGACTGTTTTCGTCTGTCAATACGTCTGCAATCCAAACGAAAAAAGCCCCGAGCTCGTATGAACTCGGGGCTCTTTGTGGCGCACATCTATGATCAGCTTAGCGCAAAGTAACCTGTCCCCATGCACCAAAGGGTTGACTAGAGCTCGCAGGCGACCTTGTAGCCATCGCCGATGGCGTCGCGAATGTTGCCGCACTTGTTGGCGTCACCCAGCACGTGGGTGGTAACGCCGGCTGCCGCCAGGTCGTCGGCCAGCTTGGTATTGGGACGATAGCCCATGGCAAGCACCAGCGTATCGGCACCGGTGATGGTGTGGACCTCGCCGTCCTTCTCGTAGCTGATGGTGTCCTCGGTAATCTCGGTCACCTTGGCCTCGGTCAGCACGTGGACGCCCTTGGAGAGCATGCGCGTGATGAGCACCGCGCGACCGGCGCCGCCCTCGTTAGCGGCGAGCGTCTTGGTCATCTCGATAACGGTGACATCGCGATTTGCCGGCGACAGATCGTTGACCAACGGGGCCAGGTAATCGGCCGTCTCGCAGCCAACGGTGCCACCGCCCACGATGACGATCTTCTTGCCCGGGAAAGCCTTGCCGCCCAGCAGGTCGTCGGCCGTCATAACCTGCTTAAAGCCCTGCATGAAGGCCGGAGCGATAGGCTCTGCGCCATAAGCCAGGACGACCTCGTAACCCGCGTAGTCACGCTGAATGTCCTCGGCCGAAAGCTCGGTGCCAAATACGCACTTCACGCCGGCCTCGGCCAGGCGACGGTACTGATACTTGATCACGCGCGTGAGCTCCTGCTTTGCCGGCGGAACGGCCGCGATGCGCATCTCGCCGCCCGGCTCGTCCTGCTTATCCACAAGCACCACGTTGTGGCCGCGCTTGGCGGCAATGTAGGCCGCCTCCATGCCCGCGGGACCGGCGCCCACGACGAGCACGTTCTTTGCCTCGGCGGCAGGCTCGTAGCCAGCCTCGTCGCGCTCCACGTCCGGGTTGACGGTACAGGAGATGCGCTTGCCGAACATAATGCCGTTCAGGCAGCGCAGGCAGCCGATGCAGGGGCGGATATCGTCGGCGTTGCCGGCGGCCGCCTTGTTGCAAAACTCGGCATCGCACAGATTGGCGCGACCCATCATGCAGATGTCGGCAGCGCCGTCCTCAATCAGCTCCTCGGCAATCCATGCCTCGTTAATGCGGCCAACCGTGGCAACAGGAATGTTGACGTGCTTTTTGATCTCGCGCGAGCAGGCGGCGTGCGAGGCCTGCTGCGTGCCGGCGGCGGGAATCGCAGAGCCGCGCTTGATGGTGGTGCCGCCCGACACGTGAATCATGTCGACGCCGGCCTTCTCCAGGCGACGCGAGACGTAGATCATGTCGTTGAGGGTCAGACCGCCATCGGTGTACTCGTCACCCGAGATGCGGACGTCGATGATGAAGTCCTTGCCGCAGCGCTCGCGAATCTCGGCAATGACCTCGAGCAAAAAGCGCATGCGGGCGTCGAGCGAGCCACCATACTCGTCGGTACGCTTGTTATAGAGCGGGGTCAAAAAGCCGCCGAGCATGCCATGGGCGTGCGCCGCATGAACCTCGACGCCATCGACGCCGGCCTTCTGCATACGCACGGCAGCGTCGCCAAACTGATGCGTGAGCTCGTGGATCTCATCGACCGTAATGGGGCGCGGCGCCTCGCGAGCATAGGACGGGCCCACAAAGGACGGAGCGATCAGGCGCGGCGTGCCCGGAATGTTAAAGGCCATATAGGCGGGGTGGAAGAGCTGCGGCATGATCTTGCAGCCATACTCGTGGACGGCCGCGGCGAGTTTTTCCCAGCCGGGGATAAACGTGTCGTCGTAGCAGCACATGTCACCCGGCAGATAGGTATAGGTAGGCTCGACCGTCACGACCTCGGTGATGATGAGGCCCACGCCGCCCTTGGCGCGGGCACGGTAATGATCGACCAAGTCATCGGTCACATAGCCATGATCGGCCAGGTTGGTGGACACCGGCGGCATAAAGACGCGGTTCTTGACCTCGGTCGTACCGACCTTGATCGGGCTAAAGAGCATCGGATAGGCGGAGGACTCCATACAGGGTTCCTTTCGTTTGAGCCGCTCGGCGGCAGTTGCCAACGTACCTATTGTATCAGTAACCGCCACATCCGCAGTCAAACATACCCAAACGCCGGTCGGCTAATGAATACCGCGGCCCAAGTCTTCGGCAATTTTGTCCACGCCCTTAAGCGCGGCGCAGGTTTTTTTATTGGAACAATGTCCCGTGCAAACGCCACCTTGAGCGCAGTCGGCGCAAGTGCCCTTGCGGTAGATGCGCACGCACACGGCGACAAACGCAATGCCGATAACAGCCAGTACAACAATATCGATAGGTGCCATAGCAAGCCTCCTCTAGTTAACCACCACTTACTTTACCCCATTCTCCACCTGCCAAAAAGGGACAGGTATATTTTGGTCGGTTTTATCTGCGGAAACGCCACATCTCCCTCACCAAAAAGCCCGAGTGTCGCTGGGACACCCGGGCTTGTGGAAAGGGGTTAATCCTTATTCGGACTTAAGCGGAAACTGCGGCGGAAGCAGTGTTGGTCTCGTCCTCGTCGGTCCATGCATGCTTGGGCATGGGACGGAAGATCTGAAAGAGCATCGCAACTAGCAGCACGATGGCCACAATCGTCCAGATACCAAACTGTCCCAACACAAGCAGGTTGTAGAACTGGTTGATGAACAGGCCAATCGCCCAAGCGAAGGCGCACTCGTAACCGATGGCGATCGCGGTCCACTTGCCGGAGTCCATCTGGTTGCGGATGGTACCCATGGCGGCAAAGCACGGAGCGCACAGCAGGTTGAAGGCACCAAAGGCGACGCAGGCGCCCATGGTCGGGAACATGCCGGCAAACGCGGTCCACAGACTCGGGTCGGTCTCGGCGGCGTCGGCAACAGACAACAGCGAGCCGGCGGTAGCGACGACGTTCTCCTTGGCGACAAGGCCCGAGACGGTCAGCGCGGTGGCCTGCCAGGTGCTAAAGCCGAGCGGCGCAAAGATCCAGGCGACAAGGTTGCCGAGCATAGCGAGCACGGAGTAGTCCATGAACTCCTCGGGGATACCCTCCATCGCAGGCAGGAAGCCGAAGGTACCATTGTAGCTGCCGAAGTTGGACAGGAACCACACCACTACGGTGGAGGCGAAGATGACCGTGCCGGCCTTCTTGATGAAGGCGAAGCAGCGCTCCCACACATGCAGCGCCCAAGAGCGGACCGCCGGGAAGTGGTAGGTAGGCAGCTCCATGACAAACGGGGTCGGACGACCGGCGAAGAGCTTGGTCTTCTTGAGCATCAGGCCCGAGCCGATGACGGCGAAGACGCCCAGGAAGTAGAAGAGCGGCGAGATCCAAGCAGCGGTATCGGGGGTATGACCGATGATCGAGCCCATGAGCAGGGCGATGATGGGCAGCTTGGCGCCGCAGGGGATGAACGTGGTGGTCATGACCGTCATGCGGCGGTCTTTCTCGTTCTCGATCGTCTTGGTGGCCATGACGCCGGGGACGCCGCAGCCCGAGGACACGAGCATGGGGATGAAGGACTTACCGGACAGACCGAAGCGGCGGAACACGCGGTCCATGATGAAAGCGACGCGAGCCATATAGCCGCAGTCCTCCAGGAAGGACAGCATCACAAAGAGCAGGAACATCTGCGGCACGAAGCCGAAGATGGCACCCAGGCCAGCGACGATGCCGTCACAGACGAGCGAATCGACCAGGCCGCCGTCCTCGGTGCCTCCCGCCACGAGGGCATCGTGCACCATGGTGGTAATGCCGGGGACATAGGGGCCATACTGCGCCGGGTCAACCGAATCGGCGTCGTCGCCCGCGGCCTCAACGGCCTCATCGTAGGCATCGCGGCCCTGACCGAGCACGTACCAGCCATCAGTACCGAAGAGCTGGTCGTTGGTAAAGTCGGTCACCGTGCCGCCCAGGGTAGAAACGGCAATGTAGTACACGCAGAACATGATGACCACAAAGATCGGCAGGCCCAGGATACGGTTGGTAACCACGCGGTCGATCTTCTCGGAGGTGCTCATCTTGGCGGGAGCCTTGGTCATGCACTCGTCGATGATGTGGGCGATGACGCCGTAGCGCTCACCGGTGATGATAGACTCGGCATCATCGTCGCAGTCCTGCTCGCACTGGGCGACCAGCTGCTCCACGCGAGCGGCCTTCTCCTTGGTGAGGTTGATGAGCTTGCAGGCGTCCGCATCGCGCTCGAACAGCTTGACTGCGTAGTAGCGGCGCTTGTTGGCGGGGACGCTATCCGGCAGGTTGTTCTCGATGTGGGTCAGAACGTCCTCGATGGAAGAGTCGAACTTGTGCTCCGGCACCTGGCCCTTGGAAGCAGCGGACTTCTTAACCTGCTCGAAGAGCTCCTTGATGCCCTTGTTCTTAAGGGCCGAGATCATCATAACCGGGCAGCCGAGCTTCTTGGAAAGCTTGTCGGTGTCGATCTTGTCGCCGTTCTTCTCGACCAGGTCGGCCATGTTGAGGGCGACGACCACGGGCAGGCCGGTCTCGATAACCTGAAGCGCCAGGTACAGGTTTCGCTCGAGGTTGGTGGCGTCGACCACCTGGACGACGACATCGGGCTCGCCGCTCATGAGGTAATCGCGCGAGCATTGCTCCTCGGGGCTGTAGGGGGAAAGCGAGTAGATGCCGGGAAGGTCCGTGATGGTAACGTTCTTGTCGCTTAGGAGCTTGGCCTCCTTTTTCTCAACCGTGACGCCGGGCCAGTTGCCAACGTAGCCGTTGGCGCCGGTGATCAGGTTGAAAAGCGTGGTCTTGCCGCAGTTGGGGTTACCCGCCAGCGCGACATGGATCTGAGAATCCGCCATTCAATCCTTCTTCCTTGTGTGCCCGCGCTGCTTTCTCCGCACGGGCTGGATAATGTGCTTCAAAAATGCTGCATTAAGTTAGAAATACCTAACTTTATCTGCAGAAATATACGCCGCGAGCCCTTATTGGACCTCGACGACGGCCGCCTCCTCCTTGCGGATGGAAAGCTCATAGCCGCGCACGTTGATCTCGACCGGATCACCGAGCGGTGCGACCTTCACGACCTTGAACGAAGTGCCCTTGATGAGCCCCAGGTCCATAAGGTGGCGGCGAAGCGCACCCTCACCGTGAAGCTTGACGATGGTGGAGCTCTCGCCCACCTTAACGTCACCCAACGTCTTCATCCTCTTGTCCCCCTTTCGGTTTTTATGAAATGCTGCAGACTAACCGACGGTCATGATGTGCATGGCAACCTTGGAATCGATACCAAAGCGTGCGCCCAGCACCGTGACGATGATATTGGCGCCACTCGAGCTCACCACGTGGATTTCGCTACCCTCGACAAAGCCGAGGTCCTTGAGGTGGTGCTTCATGTCCTCATTGCCCTTTACACGAGACACGTGCACGGTTTCGCCCGCTTTTACCATCGAAAGCGGCATGGCCGGCATCTGCGGTCCGCAAGACATGAGTGGCTCCTAACGTCAGTTCGTCCTCAACATCGACGCGATAAAAGTTAACCACGTCTATGTTCGCTTTAGTAAACTAGCACGTGGTTAACTTTTTGGAAAGGGTCCTGTTCAGTTTTTCGAAAAAGTTTCCTATACGAAACAAAACAAAAAGGCGCGGCAAAGGACCATCCTTTACCGCGCCCTATCATGCCTAGAGCGAGAGATTTCTGATCGATGTGACACAGGAGGCCTCATCCACGCCCGATACACGGAAGATGATATCCTCGCCGCATTCGCCGTAGAGAGCCATGAGGCCCATAACGTCGCGGCCGTCGGTATGGCGGTCGCCGATGCTGACCGACACGTCGCTACGGTGCTTGGCAATAATGTCATAGAGCAGCGCAACCGGACGGGCATGCAGTCCCAACGGATCTTTAATCGTCTTTGTAAACTCGACCATGTCCCCTCCCACGACATCGCACATTCGGCCGGCAAAACCCAGCCACGTGGTAGTTATTGTACGTTACCGGCGCACCCCCGTTCCACAAAAAACGAGGGAAGGCACGCGTCCTTCCCTCGTTACGGGCAATATGTAGCCGCTCGCCTACATCAGGCGTAGGCTGACGTCCTTGAGCTGGGCGCCACTAACGGCACTCGGAGCACCCGACATGAGGTCGGAGCCGCTGGCCGTCTTGGGGAACGCCATGACGTCGCGGATGGAATCGGAGCCGGTAAGCAGCATGCACACGCGGTCCAGGCCCAGAGCAAAACCGCCCATCGGGGGCGCACCAAACTTGAGGGCCTCCATGAGGAAGCCGAACTGCGACTCGGCGCGCTCCTCGGTAAAGCCCAGGAGCTTGAGCATGGACATCTGCATCTCGGCGTTGTGGATACGCATACCACCGCCGCCGGCCTCAAAGCCGTCCATGACAAAGTCGTAGGTGCACGAACCGGCTGCCAGCGGATCGGCCTCGATCTTGGCGATGTCAGTCTCGGTCGGCAGGGTGAAGGGCTGGTGCTCGGCGGCATAGGCCTTGCGGTCCTCGTCCCAGTGGAACAGCGGGAAGTTGACGACCCACAGGAAGTCGTGACCCTCGCGCTTGATCTCGAGCGCGTTGGCCATGTGCGAACGCATGCCGCCCAGAATCTCGTCGGAGAGCAGGCGCGGGCCGGCGGCGAACATCACGAGGTCGCCGGGCTCGACGTCCATGCGCTCGCGCAGAGCCGCCATCTCCTCGTCCGAGAAGAACTTGACGATGGGGCTGTTGATGGAGCCGTCCTCGCGGAAGGCGATCCAGGCCAGGCCCTTGGCGCCAAACGTGGAGGCCACGCCGGCGAGCTTGTCGATCTTGGCACGTGCCCAGGCACCGGCGCCCTTGGCGTTGATGGCCTTGACGACAGAGCCCTCCTCGTTTGCGGCAGTCGCAAAGACCTTGAACTTGGAGTTGGCAAAGATGTCGGTCAGGTCGACCAGGTGCATGCCATAGCGGGTATCGGGCTTGTCGGAGCCATAGGTGTCCATGGCCTCCCAGTAGTCCATGCGGCGCAGCGGCGTGGGCATCTCGACGCCCATGCGGCCGAAGGCGTCGGCCAGGACCTCTTCGAGCGCGCTCATGACATCGTTCTGGTCCACGAAGGACATCTCGATATCGACCTGGGTGAACTCGGGCTGACGGTCGGCACGCAGGTCCTCGTCGCGGAAGCACTTGGCAACCTGGTAGTAACGCTCGACGCCACCGACCATGAGCAGCTGCTTCAGGAGCTGCGGGGACTGCGGCAGGGCGTAGAAGTTGCCCGGCTGAATACGGCTGGGAACGATGAAGTCGCGAGCGCCCTCGGGCGTGGACTTGAACAGGGAGGGCGTCTCGACCTCCATGAACTCACGGTTGTGCAGCGCCTCGCGAATGGCAAAGGTAAAGTCGGAGCGCAGCTTGAGGTTGGCCATCATCTCGGGACGACGGAGGTCCAGACAGCGATAGCGCAGACGGGTGTCCTCGCTGGTCTCGATGCCGTCCTCGATCTGGAACGGCGGAGTGACGGACGTGTTGAGCACCTCGGCGTGATCGGTCAGGACCTCGATCTCGCCGGTCGCGAGCTTGGTGTTGGTGGTCTCCTCGCCACGAGCGCGCACGACGCCGTGGATCTTGATGGGCCACTCGGGACGCATGGTCTCGGCGATCTTAAAGGCATCGCCGTCGGAGTGCTCGGGGTCGAAGGTGAGCTGCGTGATGCCCTCGCGGTCGCGAAGGTCGCAGAAGATAAGGCCGCCGTGGTCGCGGCGACGGCTCACCCAACCGGTGAGGGTGACCTCTTCGCCCACGTTCTCGCGGCGAAGCTCGCCGCAGGTACGGGTGTGCATGGAATGCTCGTCGATGGGACGGGTCTGGCTCATACCAGTGATCCTCCTTTATGGATCTGTGCCGCCCCGTGTCGTTCCGGGCGGCGTCGTACAGATTTGCCCAGCCTGCGTAAACCGCGCAGCCAGACATGGCGTTCTATCTTATCGCACCCGCGTCGATGTGCCGCGAAAAAGTAGCTCTTGCCCAAAGACTTGACGGAGACGAAACAATTGACGCACCGCGGCCGTCGCTAAGGCGCGCTCCGTGCGACAATGTGCCCCAATACAACTGCACTCGGAAAGGCCCCTCATGACCGCACGCCTCATCGTTATGGATATCGACTCCACACTCATCAACCAGGAGGTCATCGATCTTTTGGGCGAGGAGGCCGGCGTGGGCGAGCAGGTAGCGCAGATCACTAAGCGCGCCATGCGCGGCGAGCTCGACTTTAAGCAGGCGCTTGAGGAGCGCGTGGGGCTGCTTGCCGGCTTGGACGAGAATGTGTTCGAGCGCACCTTTGAGCGCGTGACGTTTACCCCCGGCGCGCTGGAGCTTGTGCGCTCGGCGCACAGCAAGGGCTGGAAGGTCGGCGTGGTAAGCGGCGGCTTCCACGAGGTCGCCGATAAGATCGTGGCCGCTGCGGGCATCGATTTTTGCCTGGCCAACCGCTTGGAGATCGTAGACGGCAAGCTCACCGGTAAGTTGGCGGCAGACATTGTGACCAAGGAATCCAAGCTCATCCAGATGCTGGATTGGGCAGTTGAATGCGGCGTCGACATGGCCCATACCGTCGCGATCGGCGACGGCGCCAACGACATCCCCATGATTCAGGCCGCGGGCACGGGCATCGCGTTTTGCGCCAAGCCCAAGACGCGCGAAGCCGCCCCGTTTACCATCGACGAGCGCAACCTGATGCTCGCCATGGACATCATCCTGCGTGACTAGCCAATCCTTCTAACAACTGAATAAGTCTGCCCTATAGTTTCCGAACAATTCTGTCTTAGTGTTCGGAAACATACCCTTTGAGTGCTAGACTTTGCGCCGTCGAAGGGAACATATATGGATAAGCGAGATCTTGAGCAATTGCTGAGCGATGTTGCCGACGGAGCAGTCGACCCGGCAGTCGCCCTCACACGCATCCAGACGGCTCCGACCGCCGATCTGGGTTTTGCGCAGCTCGATCTTTCGCGCGGGGTGCGCCAGGGAGCCGGCGAGGTTGTCTACGGGGCCGGTAAAACCGCCGATCAGATTGCCGTCATTATCGAAGCACTGCGCGATGCCGGCCAGGAGCGCATCCTGGTCACGCGCCTGGATGCCGAAAAAGCCGCGCGCACCGCTGAGCTTCTTGGCAACGGCATCGACCTGGGATATGTCCCGGACGCACAGCTCGCCCTCGTGGGCGGCAAGCCCTTCCCTACCGGCAACGGACGCATCGTCGTCGCCTGCGCCGGCACGAGCGACTTGCCCGTCGCCGAGGAAGCCGCGTTGACGGCCGAGTTCTATGGAAACGAGGTCGACCGTCTCAACGACGTGGGCGTCGCCGGCCTGCACCGCCTGCTCGCGCATGCCGAGGAACTTGCCCAGGCGCAGGTGGTCATCGCCATCGCCGGCATGGAGGGTGCCCTGGCGAGCGTCATCGGCGGTCTGGTGAGCTGTCCGGTCATCGCCGTTCCCACCAGCGTGGGCTACGGCGCAAGTTTTGGTGGCGTAGCCGCGCTGCTCGCCATGCTCAACTCCTGCGCTAGCGGCGTTTCGGTCGTCAATATCGACAACGGCTTTGGTGCCGCCTACCAGGCAAGTCTTATCAATCATTTGAGCGCCGGCACACCCCGCGCCCGTTAAGGAGCATTCCATGTCCAACCATCAGCACACGCTTATCATCGACGGCACCTCGGGCATCAGCGGCGATATGACCGTCGCGGCCCTGCTCGACCTGGGCGCCAGCGAGGAGCGCCTGCGCGAACAGCTCGCCACGCTGCCGGTCGACGGCTTTTCAATCGCCGTGACGCGCGTAAACAAGCATGGCATCGACGCCTGCGATTTCGACGTCCAGCTTGCAGAGGAGCTCGAGAACCACGATCACGATATGGCCTGGCTCTACGGCAACGAAGCAACCACCGAACACACGCACGAGCATGAGCACCACCATCATGACCATGGCGAGCACGAACACGAGCACTGCCACGATCATGACCATGAGGCCCACGGTCATGGCCACGAGGACCATCATCACGCCCACCACCATCACCACCGTTCTTTGGCGGACGTCACCGCCATCATCGACGGCTCGCAGCTAAGCGATGGCGCCAAGCGTCGCGCCCTCACCATCTTTACCGCGCTCGCCGCCGCCGAGGCCAAGGCCCACGGCAAAACGCCCGAGACCGTCATGTTCCACGAGGTGGGCGCCGTCGACTCCATCGTCGACGTCTGCTCCGTCGCCATCTGCCTCGACAACCTGGGCATCGAGGACATCGTGGTCGAGTCGCTCTCCGAGGGTCACGGCACCATCCACTGTGCCCACGGCCTTATGCCCATCCCGGTGCCCGCCGTCGTCAACCTATGCCAAGCAGGCAATATCGCCCTCACGCCTGCACCGGTCGCCGGCGAGCTCGTGACGCCCACGGGCGCCGCCATCGTCGCCGCGCTGCGCACGTCCGAGCACCTGCCGGCCCGCTACCGCATCGAGGCCGTCGGCTACGGCGCCGGTAAGCGCCCCTACGAGGGCTGCTCCGGCACGCTCCGTTGCCTGCTCGTTGACGCGGACGCATAGCCATGGATGCCCGCAAGGCCAAAAGCCGCGCCGCGATCGTCGCGGCGTTCTCCGAACTCCTGCGCGAGGAGGACTACAGCAAGATCACCGTCGGCGACATCATCACGCGCGCTCACGTAGGCCGCGCGACATTCTACGGTCTCTTTAAGAGCAAAGACGACCTACTCGCTGAGCTGGTGTGCGATATCTGCACCCATGCCCTCGACGATGACGGTACACCGCTCGATGATCCGCTCGTACAAGTCGAGCATATCCTCAACAACCTCTGGGAACGCCGCCAGGGCGTACGAGCCCTCGTAGCCGGCGCCGGCTCACGCGTCTTCGCCGACTGTCTCCGCAAGACCATCATGTCGCGCGCAGCCGAAACCGTCCCTACCGACCCAAACGGCCCCGCCGCCACCATGGACCGAAGCTTCCTGCTACACCACATAGCCTCAAGCTTCGTAGGAATGGTCCAATGGTGGGCCTGGCACAACTTTCAAGCAAACAAAGCCGACGTAGCCAAAGACTACCTATCAGCCATAAAGCCCCTCTTCAACTAAGTAAGTAAACCTCTCATCCCAAAGCACCGCCCCACCCCAAGGCGCCACGCATCCCAAAGTGCCACTCGCACCTCAAAGCGCCTAACAACAAAGTGCCCACCACATCCAAATTCAGATATATATGTAGGGTTACTTGTTCCAATGCAACTGGATTCCCGCAGGGTCCGGCACAGGTTAACTTTCCGCCGCATTCCGCAGGACGCAAGAAGCTCCCGCCGCACGAAGTGCGCAGCGGGAACTTCTTGCATGTCCGAGGACGCGGCGGAAAGTTAACCTGTGCCGGACCCGGACGTTATATCGAATGCTTTGGACTAGAACATGCCCAAGAAGCCATGCACAAACAGCGCGGCCAGAGCGGCACCGACAAACGGAGCGATGCCAGGAACAAGCAGGCCGTACTTCCAGTTGTTGTCAGCCTTGTTCTTGATCGGCAGCACCTGATAGGCCATGCGAGGGCCAAGGTCACGAGCCTGGTTCATGGCGAAGCCGGTGATGCCGCCCATGCCCATGCCAACAGCCCAAACGATCAGGCCAACGCAGATGGCGAGCATCAGAACGTTCTCGCCGGCGCGGCTAGCGGCAGCAAGGATAGCGGTGATGAACACAAAGGTGCAGATAGCCTCGCAGAAGAAGTTACGAGCATAGTTCGTGCCCTCGGTGGTGGGGTTGGTCGAGAAGATGTTGCGCTGGGCAATGGGGTCGACGACGCCCTCGGAAGCCTTGAACTCATCGGCATACATCAACCAAGCGATTACGGCGCCCACAAAGCCGCCGAGCATATCGGCAATCATGAAGGGGATGCAGCTGCTCCACGGCACCAGGCCGACGATGCACTGGGCAAGAACCATAGCCGGGTTCATGCACACGGCACCGCCAAAGACAAACAAGCAGACCGAGATGCCAAAAGACCAGGTGGTGATGGCAAACATATGGCCGGAGCCCTGATACTTGGTGCCCTTGAGCACGGTATCGCAGTGCACGCCCACGCCAAAGATGATCATGAGGGCCGTTGCGCCGAATTCGCAGAGGAGTTTGGTAAGCATAAAACCTTATCTTTCTTGTCGGTTATAAACGATTCGTTTAGGCCGCGCACTAGTGCTGCGCGACGACAACGCCCAAGCCATCGGGAATGACGGCCACCTTGGCATCGGCACCCTTCATCTCAAAGGCGAGCTTGAGCGCCTCCTCGATAGTGTTGACCGGCGTCATGTGCATATCCTTGAGCATCTGGTGATCGCACAGGTCGGTAACCATGATCACAGGGTGATGCGCCAGAATGCGGGCAAAGATCTGGCTCGTCCACTGGTCGGGCAGGGTCTCGTCCTTAGGACGGTCGATGCAGGCACGCTCAAACTCTGCCGGATCGTTGTCGGCGATGTTGTGATAGAAGCCCTCGCCACCGTGACCGTCGGCGCAACCGGCGACATCGATGATCACGCCGCCCTCGGGAAGTGTGGCCTCGGCAGCGCACATGCCCTTCACGGCCTGATAGATGTTCTGATCGAGCGGGTAGCCGCCGTTGGTGGTAATGGCGATCTCGCACTCGACGGGCTCAACGCCGGCAAGGCTCTTCACGAACTCGCAGCCGGCCTCGTGCGCCTTGTGGATGTCGCCGGCAAAGGAGCCGATGACCTCGTGCTTGCCGTTGAGCACAACGTTAAGCACAAAGGCAAGGTGAGCCATCTCGGCGGCGGCAAACATGTCCTCGCTCACGTGGTTGTGGCACAGGTTGCCGGCACGCGAGTGGGAATCGTTCACAAACTGACCGTTGTGGTTGTACATGATGGTCTTGTAGCTGGCGATGCCAGGCAGGACGGACTTGCGGCTACCAGAGAAACCGGCAAAGAAATGCGGCTCAATGAAGCCCTCGGCAAGCAGCAGATCGCAATCGGCAGCAATCTTGTTGATGATGCACTCGCCACCAGAAGGCAGGGTACCGATCTTTTTCATCATGCTGTCGTCGGTCGCGACATGCATGACGATCTCCTCGTTAGCGACGATCTCCTCGCCGTACTTGTTAACGAGTTCCTCGTGCGTCGAGGGGCGATGCATGCCGGTCGCGACCAGGATGCGCACACGTGCCTCAGGAGCGGCAGCGTGGATGTGATGCAGCAGAATAGGCATCGTCACACGCGAGGGAACGGGACGCGTATGGTCGGAGCTAATGATGACGATATCCTTCTTGCCAGCACAAAGCTCCTCGAGCGAAGGCGAACCATAAGGGTTGGCAAGTGACTCCTCTACCAGCTCTTCCTGAGATTTTGTAGTCTTAAACTCGTTTTGATGACCTTCCATCACACCCGCGAAGTTCTTATCCTCGAGCTCCAGATGCAACGTCTTGTGGTCAAACGGCAGTTCACATTCAAACAATGATGAGCGCCCTCTTCCTTTCAACTGACACACTAGATAAACCGTTGGAAGGATACGCCGCTCACCGAAAAACACCACCGTCCACCGACTCATTAACACAACGTTCATATTTGACCCACAACAAAACGACCGCGATCCCAAACGGGACCGCGGCCGCTACAGTCGTAAGGCGAGAAGCGCGCCATTCTTCTCCTCAGCTTTAATTCCAGAAGACCGAGGACGAAGGGGCCCGAAGGGTTTCCCTCTGAATGCATTCCGCAGCACGAAGCCCCCTTATCCGCAGCTCCGAAGGAGCAGGATAAGGGGGCTTCAAGTGCGAGGACGCATTCAGAGGGAAACCCTTCGGGTCCCGGTGAGAGCCACAGGGCTATCGATTACCCCGTGTTCTGCAATCCTGCCGAGACGCCGGTCACAGTCGAAAGAATCAGGCTCATGTACTCGGCCTTCTTCTCCTCCGTCATCTCGTCCTGGTTCATACGCACCTCGCGAAGGGCGCGGACCTGGGCGATGGATAGAGCGTCGACATAGGGGTTACGCACGCGGACGGCGCAGCCGAGCACGCGACGACGCTGCAGCGGCCATTCATCACCGACGATGGCAAGGACCCACTTACGGGTGAGCTGCATCTCGGTAAAGACCTTCTTGGACAGATCCTGGCGATCGCCCAGGTGCAGATACATCTTGGCGATGCGCTGGTCGGTCTTGGCGATCGACATCTCGATGTTGTCGATAAAGGTGCGGAAGAACGGCCACTCCTGGTAGGCAGCCTTGAGCTGGTCCAGATCGCCAAACTGCTCGCAGGCGGTACCCAGGCCGTACCAGGCGGCCAGATTGATGCGCGCCTGGCTCCAGCTGAAGATCCAGGGAATGGTACGCAGGTCGTCGAGCGACTTGGCACCCAAACCGCGCTTGGCGGGACGCGAGCCGATCGGCAGCAGACCGACCTCGGTCAGCGGCGTCACGGTCGAGAACCACGGTGTAAAGTCCTCGGTGTTCAGCAGGTCCAGATAGCGCTCGTGGCTTGCGGCGTTGAGCTTCTCGGCCATACCCCAGAACTTCTGCGTGGTCTCGGTGTTGGTCTTCTCGACACTCGGGGCCGACTGCAAAAGCGTTGCGGCGGCAACGGACTCAACATGGCGCTGAGCCAGCGTGCGGTTGCCGTAACGGGCAAAGATGACCTCGCCCTGCTCGGTGAGCTTAAAGAAGCAGTTGACCGAACCCTTGGGCTGCGCCAGCACGGCCTTGTTGGCCGGACCGCCGCCACGGCCCACGGCACCGCCGCGGCCGTGCATGAGCACCAGGTCGATATCGTTCTTCTCGGCCCACTTGGCGATGCGCTCCTGCGCGGAGTGCAGCGCGAGCATGGCCGTGGTAGGACCGGCATCCTTGGAGGAGTCGGAATAGCCCAGCATGACCTCCATGCGGCGGTTGGTCTGGGCAAGGCGCTTTTGCACCACGGGCAGCGTAAGCATCTGGTCGAGCACGTCGACACAGCCCTCGAGGTCCTCGAGCTGCTCAAACAGCGGAATCACGTCGAGCTCGGGGACATCCTCCTCGTGTGCGAAGGACAGGTGGGCAAGCTCAAAGACGTCGGCCACATGCTGGGCGCTCTTGGTGAACGAGATGATGTAGCGGTGCGCCATCTTCTTGCCGTAGCGCTTTTGGATGGAACCGATGGCACGGAAGGTATCGATGACCTCGCGCGTCATGGGCTGCAGGTCGCCATGGATACCGTTCTCGTGGATATCCTTGAGGGCGCGGGCGTGCACCACGGAGTGCTGACGGAACTCCATCTCGACCATGTGGAAGCCGAAGGACTCGACCTGCCAGATGATGGTCTGGACCGGGCCGTAGGCGGCACGGACGGCACCGCAGGCGGCCAGCGAGCGCTGGACGACGCGCAGGTCATCCAGGAACTCGTCTGCGCTGTGATACATGGTGTCGGTGATACGGCGCACGGTGGCGTTCAGACGGTCGGCCATGACGAGCATGACGGCGCGATGCGGCTCGTGCTCGGAGATCAGCTCAGCACGTGCAGTGTACTGGGCGCTCATCTCGACCTGATGGTTCCACAGGTTGATGAGCTCGGCAGACGGCTTGCTGTAAGTGGCCTCGAGCGTGAGGTTACGGCCGATGCGGCGGCACTTGTCCTCGAGCTTGAGCACCATGTGGGTGAAGTACTTGGCGGCGACCTCACGGCTCACCTTGGCGGTGACGTTGGGGTTACCGTCGCGGTCGGAACCGATCCAGCTGCCGGGATGGAAGAACGCCGGGCACAGCGGCGGCACGGTACCGGCCTTGTCGCCCAGCACCCAGTCGTCAAAGCGACAATAGATGACGGGGATGACGTCGAACAGCGTGTTATCGAAGATGTCGATGATGGTATCGGCTTCCTCGACCGGCGTGGGCTTCTTGAGCGCGATGGGGCTCGTACGCACCAGGGCGTCGATCTCCTGCAGCATATGGCGCTCGTTCTCCACCAGGTCGGAGCCGCCCAGACGCGGACGCTCCTCCAGCAGGTTGGAGATACGGCGAATCTTGCCCTCGACGGCCTTACGACGGGCCTCGGTGGGATGTGCGGTAAAGACAGGGTGGAACTCGAGCTTGCCGAGCAGCTCGTTGGCGCCCTCGACGCCCAGCTCATTCACCAGCTGGTGATAGGCGACGGTGAGCTCGTTAGCGGGATCGACCTCGGTATCGGTCGACGCACCGGCCTCGCGCTCGCGCAGCTGCGCCACACGGTAGTTCTCCTCCGACAGGTTTGCCAGGTGGAAGAAGCTCGTAAAGGCGCGGACGATAACCTGCTGCTTATCGAGCGGCAGACTATCGATCAGATCGACGACCTCGCGAAACGCCACGGCGGTGGGCTCGTCGGCGGTGGGCACGCCCTGCTCGTCGACGGCCTCGTCAGCGACACGGCTACCGGGGTTGCCGGCATTGGCCACGATTTCGGCCGACAGAATCTTGTCGAACAGGTCCGCGATCTCGGGATCATACTCGCTAAGCACACGGCGCTCCAGGCGCAGGAACAGCGCCAGATTATCGCGCAGCTCCTCGGGGATCTCGATCTCGGCGAGACGCTCCCTGGACTCGGCATTCGAGCCGATTCGGTTAACGAGGCGGTTGACCACGGCAGCGACGCGCGCCGCGGCTTCGGGTACAGACTGGTTGCTTAGGTTCTCAGCCACGTTTCCTCCCATTCCTCCTTCTATGCACGTAACATGCGGTATTCATTATAGGCGCTTGAGAAATACTTTCGACACTGATTGCGCTTTACCACACAAAAGTATTTTCTGCATTGCAAGGGTTTTTGCTCTAAATGGTCGTATTTCTCGGTGGACGGCATACACAAACGGGGGCATTCCGCATAAATGCGAAACACCCCCGTAACAATCGCTCGCAATGGACGGGACACTCAAGCGGGTCCGCAGCTCAAAAAGATGCGCTACAGGCGCTCGCGAACCGCCTCGACAACGTTGGCCAGATCGACGAGTACCTCGTCATGGCTCTCCATGTCGCGCACCTTGACCTTGCCGGCGGCAAGCTCGTCGCCACCCAGGACCAAAATGAGCTTGGCGCCCACCTTGTCGGCCTGCTTAAACTGAGCTTTGAGCGAACGACCCTGGTAGTCGGCCTCGGTCACGATGCCAGCGGCGCGAAGCTCCTGCGTGATGGCAAAGACGTTCTGGCGCAGCTCCTTGCCGGCATTGGCAACGTAGACGCACGGGGCCTCCTCGGCACCCAAGTCGTTACCAAAGGCCTGAAGGGCCAGCAGCGCACGCTCAAAACCGACAGCGAAGCCGACGCCTGCCGTGGGCTTGCCACCCTCGAGCTCGACCAAGCCGTCGTAGCGACCGCCGCCACCGATGGAGCCGACACCGGCACCGGGAGCCTCGACCTCAAAGACGGTACGGGTGTAGTAGTCCAGGCCACGCACCAAGGTGGGGTCCTCGACATACTCGATACCCGCCGCATCCAGATAGCGCTTGACTTGCTCGTAGTGCTCGCGGCACTCGTCGCACAGGTTGTCGCCCATCAGCGGGGCGTCGGCCATGATCTCGCGGCAGTGGTCGTTCTTGCAGTCGAAAGCGCGCAGCGGGTTGAGCTCGGCGCGCTCGCGGCACTCGTCGCACATCTCGTCGGCGTGATCGAGGATAAACTGCTTGACCTGCTCGCGATAGGCCGGACGGCATTGGGCATCGCCCATCGAGTTAATGAGCAGACGGAGCTTGGAAAGATCGAAACCAAGACGCTTGTAGAACTCCATGAGCATGATGATGCACTCGGCGTCGGCAGCCGGATCGGGAGCGCCGAGCCACTCGATGCCTACCTGGTGGAACTGGCGCAGGCGACCCTTCTGGGGACGCTCGCCACGGAACATGGCCTCGGCGTAGTAAGCCTTAAACGGCGTGGAGCCCTGGGGCACCAGGTTGTTCTCCACGACGGCGCGCACCACACCGGCCGTGCCCTCGGGACGAAGGGCCAGGCGCTGCTTGGGCTTGAGCTTGGTGTCGGTGCCCTCAGCAAAGACGCGCTCCAGGTTGGCGCCGCTAAACACGCGGAACATCTCCTTGCGCACGACGTCGGTCGACTGGCCGATACCGTGGACAAACACGTCCACCTGCTCGATCGCGGGCGTCTCGATGGGCTTAAAGCCAAACGGCTCGAATACGCCGGCAGCAATCTGCTGCATCTTTTGCCAGGCGCGCATCTCGGCGCCGATAAGGTCGCGGGTTCCCTCCGCCTTCTGTGCCTGCATGGGCAAACACCTTTCTTTTGTATCGCGTCATAGGTAGTGGACATTATACGGCACAAAGCAGCAACGCGGCGGCGCGTCTGACCGAACGAGGGTATGGGAACTCGTTCGGCCGGACGCGCCGCCGCTGTTTGTGATTCCTTTTTCTCCGTCCCCTTCGGATCACGTGATCCCTTGGGGACGGAGGAAAAGGGATCATTTCGTAGGCCCGTGGCTGCCCTGGAAACCGAATGATGGTACGAGCATCCATTCGGCTTCCAGGGCAGCCAAGGACAGAACGGGGCGAACAGAAAAGAGCGACGGACGTCTACTCCCCTGCCACGCTCGCGCGCAGCTTGGCGGCGATGGGCTCGGACGCCAGCAAGAACACGAGCATGACCACGGAGCACACCAGGCACACGATCCAGGTGCTCGCAAAGGAGCCCGTGGCATCGAACAGCACGCCCGAGACAATGGCGCCCACGGTGCCGCCGACCATCTCGAGCGAGGTGATGGTGCCCGTGACCTTGCCGAGGTCGGCCATGCCAAACTGCTTGGACGCGGCGATGGTAGGCGTTATGGTGCCCATGCACGTTCCGATACCAAAGCTCACAGCGGCGACAATGGGGCCAAGATCCGTCGTTGGGAAGCACAGTGCCACGCAGGCGATAATGCACGCAGCGGAGCCAAGGATATTGCCAAAACGCAGGCCAAAGCGGTCATAGATCGCACCGAGCGAAATCTTGGCAATAACGACCGTAACCATGTAGGCCGAAAGTACGGTGCCTGCCCACATGGGATCGTGGCCGCCCGTGACGATCTTGGCGCCGTTGACGGTAACGCTCGTCATGTTGGTGACTTGGTTGGGCAAGATGGCGCCGTTAACGAGACCCATAAAGAGGAAGGCGACGACAAGCAGCCAAAACGCCGGACTCTTCTTGATACGAGACCAGCCGACGCTAACCTCGGGCGCCGTGTGCTCGTCCTTGTCGCCAGCCGTCGAGACGGACGGATCGCCCGGGTTCTCGCCGAGCGGCTTAAGGCCGATCTCGGAAGGCTTGGTGCGGAAGGAATAGGCCGTGATGGGCAGTGCCGCCACCATGCAGACGGCAGCGAGCACCAGGAAGGCGGAACGCCAGCCAACGCTCACGATAAGCGAGCTCACGATCGGAGACAGAATAGCGCCGCCAAAGCCCGAGCCCGAAAGTGCGATGGAGATGGCAAGGCCTCGCTTGGCGGTAAACCAGTTGGCGGTCACCAGGCTAATGAGCAGACGGGTCGAGGCCACAGCGAAGCAGCCCGAAACGGCAAAGAGCACGTAGACCTGCCACAGCTCACCGACAAAGCTCATGCCGGCAAGCACCGCCGAGGTAGCGATAACGGTGAGCGAGCCCAGTACGCGGCCACTCACCTTATCGGCAACATGGCCGATAACGAGCGAACCCACGACACTCACCACGGTGGAGATGGCATTGGAGATGTTGTACTGCGCAAGGGAAATGCCCAGGTCGCTGACGATCAGCGGTTGGAACAGGCTCATGCAGTTGACGAAAATCGTGTAGCACGTGGCCATGATCACGAAGCCGGAGGTCACCACGAGCCAGCCGGGGAAGAACTTACGCTGCTGGGGCATTGGTTACTCCTTGTGGTCCGCAATGTATCCGAGAGCGACGGCGGCATAGGCCGCGGCACCGAGCGGCAGCTCGGCATCGTTAAAACGTGCCTTGGGATGGTGCTGGGCAAAGTGTTCGTCCGTGTCGGTTACGGCCGCGCCCACGGTAAAGTACGCACTCGGAATCTCGCTCGAGATAAGCGCGAAGTCCTCACTCGCCATGGCATGGAAAAGCGGCAAGAAAGCCGCCTTGGGCAGCACCGCGCCCACGTAGCCAAGCGACGCCTGAGTCATATCGCTGTCGAGTACAAGCGGCGGAACATCCGAAAGCGTCTCGATGGTCGCCGGCGTACGATATGTTGTGGCAACGCCGTTAACGACCTCCGCGATGCGGGTCTTGAGGCGCTCCATGAGCTCAACATCAAAGCCGCGCAGCGTTCCCTCGAGCACGCAGGTGTCGGGGATGACGTTGGCCGCCAAGCCGCCAGCAAACTTACCAACGGTAAGTGCGACTTCCTTGGCCGCCGGCACCTCGCGGGAGATAAGCTCCTGGAGCGCCAGATGCACATGGACGCCGGCCGTGATGGGGTCGATGCAAATCTCGGGGCTCGAGCCATGGCCGCCCTTGCCCTGCAGCGTGATGCGAAAACCGTACACGCCCGAAAGCGCCGGGCTCCCATAGAGCACCAGGCCGAGCGGCGATTGGCTGTTGACATGCATGGCAAAGGCCGCCTGAGGGCGCGGGTTCTGCAGCAGGCCATCGGCGATGGCTGCGCGTGCCCCCTCAAAGGTCTCCTCGCCCGGCTGGAACAGCAATTTCACCGTGGCGTTGGCCTCCACAAGCTCGGCCTCGCGGGCCTTGAGCAGGCGCGCCGCACCAAGCAGCGCCGTCGCGTGCATATCGTGACCGCAAGCATGCATGCAGCCATTGGTGGATGCAAAGGGCTCGCCGGATTCCTCGACAACGGGTAGGGCATCCATATCGCCTCGGAGCATGACGACCGTTCCGGCCTGCTCGTCCTTGCACGTGCCATTGCCCTGAGCGGCCGCGGCCGCACCGGCACCGATCAGGCCAACAACACAGGAGCCGTCGACGAGCGTGGTATGGGGGATGTCCATCTCGTCCAGACGTGCCTGGATATAGGCAGACGTCTGCGGAAGATTGTTACCGAGCTCGGGCATCTGGTGTAGATCGTGTCGCCACGCAGCGAGCTCATCGGCAAATGCCTGGGCTTCTTTGACCAGGCCATCGCCGATAGCGGTCTGCGCCGCCGTGGTAGCCTGAGGCGCTGGTTGCGGTTGAAAATCGGACAGAGCTGGTGCCATAGATGCCCTCCAGTAACGTTTTTGCAGCACGCACTTTGATAGCGTAAAGTGCAAGGCACAACTGTAAAGGCATGACATAAAAAATGCCGCCCTGGGAGGGCGGCGCAACAAGTTGTTTACAATTGCGGGCGAGATTTTCGGCGCAAGAAATCGAAATGCGTCTCACTCAAAATGATCGACAGGAAGATGAGCGCAAAGCCGGCAAGCAGGCGCGAGGTGAGCGCCTCCCCCATCAGCAGCACCGAAAACAACACGCCCGATGGCGACTCCATCGAAAGCAGCAGTGAGCCCGTCGAGGCCGGGACGTGCGCCAAGCCGACGTTTTGGATGAGCAGCGCCACGCACGTGCAGCCCACCGAGAGAAAGGCCATTACGCAGATAAAGCTCGGCGTCCACACGGACGAGGGCGCTTGGGTCTCGAACAACAGCGACGAGATCAGGCTTAGGACACCATTGCCCACAAACATCCAAAACGTGATGACGTTGATATCCATCTTGCGACCGTACTTGGCGGTCACCGCCATCTGGATGGCAAAGAAGACCGCGCCGCCCAGCGTAATGGCATCGCCGGCATTGAACTCGACGCTATCGAGCGCCACCAAGCCAATGCCCGCCAGGCACAGCAACGCGGCGCCCAAGTTGTAACGGGTAAGCTTTTCGCCGCTTAGGACGTAGCTTGCAAACGGCACGAGGATGCAATAGGTACCCGTCAAAAATGCACTCTTGCCCGCCGTGGTCTGTGCCAGGCCAATCGTCTGCAAACCGTACGCGCCCCACATAAGTGTGCCCATACCAAGTCCGACGATAAGGTTGCGGGCATTAAAGTGCACGATGATGCGTTTGTGGAAGATGGCGAACATAACCAGCGAAGCCGGAAGAAAACGAATATAGAGCAGTTCGAACACCGGAATGGTGTCGAGCGCATCTTTCATGGTGGTAAAGGAATAACCCCAGATGACCGCCACCGATAGCAGCAAGACCTTCCAGAAGAACGGGGAACGCGCGCCGGCGCCGCGGGAGGTGCCGCCGGCGCCCAGGTCCTCCCGTGCGACGGGGCTATCGGGCATGTTTTCGATTTCATCAACGGCATTCTGGGCCATAGGGCATCCTCGCGCTCAGTCTGGGCGTGGTGTCCGCACGCGCATAGCCGCATGCCGCCTCATGGTCAAATAAGAACAGGGCGCACCGGACCCCCGGCACGCCCCGCTACTGTAGCAACAACCGGCGTTGCATCGCAATCCAGCATAATAAAGTGTCAAACTGGAAGACCTCAATGTTCCGACAGCGTTTACGTGGCTGAACTAGATCAACTTAGTTGACTCCAGCTTTTCGATAATCCAGTCGTTGGCTTTGATGACCGGACGGCGGAAGACGACACCCAGTGCCAGCGACGGAATCAGATAGCTCGCCAGAATGCCTAGCTCAATCCAGTACTCCATATGGTAGGCACCGGCCATGGCGGCATGCATGGCGTTGATGCCGTGAGTAAACGGCAGGAACGGATAGATCGCCTGGAACACAGGGCCCGTCATCTCGATGGGGAACGTACCGCCCGAACCGCCGACCTGCATGACCAGCAGCACGACAGCGAGCGCCTTGCCGATATCGCCAAACGACACGGTGAGCGTGTAGACGATATTGGAGAACACGAGACTCGCGACCCAGCCGGCAAGTACAAACTGCAGCGGGTTGTCGCACTGGATGCCAAAGAACAGGATGTCGCCCGCGCACACGAGTGTCGCCTGCAGCAGGGCCAGACCTCCAAAGAACAGGTAGCGGCCCAGATAGATCTCGTGCAGGCGCACGGGGATGAGCTCGTTGATGAGCTCATCGTCAACCGAGACCTTCATCATGGCCGCCAGCACGATCGAGCCGACCCATAGCGACAGAATCGTGTAGAACGGTGCCATGGCCGAACCGTAGTTGCGAATCGGATAGACCGGCTTGCGATCGAGCGCGACGGGGCCGGAAAGCGACACGGCCAAACCCTCGGGATCGTTGCCAATCATCGTCTTGATCGTGGCAAGGTCGTCCGACATCAGGGCGCCATCGAGCTCGTCCTTAAAGGCACTGATCTTATCGGACGCTTCACCTAGCTGATCGGAAGCCTTGTTGACCAGCTTGGCGGCCTTGGAGAGGCCCTTCGCCAGCGAGCCGGATGCATCGGTGAGGCCACTCACGGCACTATCCAGATCGTTCGAAATACCGTTCAGCGAATCCAAAACGCCCGAGATGGTCTTCTTGAGCTCCTTTGCCTTGGCCGAGAACGTGGAATCGTAATCAATCTTGGCACCCGAGACGCCCGCCTTGGCGTCGGCGATCGCCTGGTCGGTTTCGGCGCGGACATCGTTAACCTTTGCCATGCTGTCCGAGAGCGACGTCGCGATGCTCGTCAGCTCCTTGGCATTGTTGCGGTACTCCGTCGCGATTTTGCCCAGCTCTGCAGCCGCGTCCTCAAGCCCTTCCTTGAGCTTGTCGTTACTCACCTGACCGGCAAGGCTGCGGAGCTTATCGGCCGCAGCGTCAATCTCATCGGCACGCGCGTTGAGCGACGCGGCGCCATCGTTGAGTTGCGATACTGTCAGATCAACATGCTGGTTCGCGGCGTCAAAGGCCTTTGCGAGCTCGGTGGACACGTTGTCGAATGACCCGGCACTTCCATCAATCGCGGCATCAATGGCATCGCTGGCAGCCTTGAGCGCTTGCTCCGAATCACTGATACCGCTCTCGGCATGCTCCATCAGCTGCTTCACCGACTGCTCGGTAGTTCCGGTCTGCTTGAGCAGGCCGCCTGCCGACGTCAGCGAATCGGAGGTCGAGCTCAAAATGCCCGCAAGCGAAGTAGCGCTGGCCTTGATGTCCTGCAGGTCTTGAACCGAGTCGCCAAGCGTCGAGGACAGGTTGGCGATGAAGTTGCTAACCTGGTCGGTGCTCATGTAATCGAGCAGACTGGACACCGTCTTGAGACCGATGGTCGTGATGGTCTTGGTAAAGGTCTCGTTAACCTGGCTCTGAACGGCACTCGAGCCCTTTTCGGTCACGATCTGGGCGATGGCGTTGGCTTTCTGGTTCTCATAGAACTCGATATCGGCGTGTTTCACGTCGGTCGAGAAGAGCGTCATCATGTCGGAGCTAAAGCTCTTGGGGATTACGACGGCCGCATAGTAAGCGCCCGACTTAACACCGTCGATAGCCTTATCGCGATTGTTGAGCACAACCCAGTCAAAGTTCTCGTTACCACGCAGAGCGGCGGTAACGTTTTCGCCCACGTTGATCTCGACGGGAATCAGGTCGCTCTCGTAACCCTCGTCGGTATTGACCACGGCAATCTTAAGGTTTCCGGTATTGCCGTACGGGTCCCAGCTGCCGGCGATGTTAAACCATGCGTAGAGGCACGGCACGATGATCAGACCCATCACGACAATCAAGCCGATTACGGAGCGAGACACGTTTTGGACATCGCGCTTAAACAGATGCAGGATGTTCTTCATTTATGCCTCACCTCCTTTTGAGTGCTTGCCAAGCGGGGCGCCATCCTCATTCATCACAAACGTGTCGTCCCCGTTCGCGGGCACATGGTGCATATTGTCGTGGATGGGCTGGTCGGCAGCCTGAACCTTGGATCTAGAGCCTCGCTCGCTGGCATTCAGGCCAAACATGCGACGGGCAGCCGGAATGGCGGCCGTGTGCTCGCGCATCTCGCGGCGCAGGTCCTCGTCCGAAAGCGCCGAGATGCGCATCTGGGTGTTGAGGCTTGCGCGGATGTACTCGATATTGATCAGCCAGCCGCAGATGGCAATAACCGAAATGATCCAAATGACCAGCAAGATGATCTTGCCGTTATTGTCGATATCGAGAACCGTCGAGAGCACAAAGATCAGCACCTGCACGCCCACCACAGCGGCAAAACCGCCCTTGATGTAGTAGGGGTAACGGTGCTCAAAAGCCACCGCATGGTCGAGCAGCTCACGACGGTACGAATCGGAATCGAGCATGACGCGCATTGCCGTGCGCAGCGAATAGCGCTGGCGCGGCAGGTCATTGGACTCGCAGATCATAAGACCTGTCGTGGAAAGCTGCTTGTCAAAGAGCAGGTTGAGGTTGAGCAGCAGCGGACGCAGCTGCAAGCCAATAAAGAGTGCGATGGCAAGGAACACGCCCAAGATGCACAGGTTGAACAGGTAGTTGAACGAGTACATGCCACCGACGGTCTCGCGCAGCAGATTGATGCCGTAGGTAAAGGGCAGCAGCGGATGCAGCCATTGGAAGAAGCCGGGCATCATCTCGATGGGATACATGCCCGACGAACCGGGAATCTGCACGATAACCAGGATGACGCCGATTGCCTTACCGATATGCTTAAACGTAGTAGATAGCGCATAAATGATGTTGACGTACGTAAACGAGATGGCGATGCCACCCAGCACGAACAGCAGCGGGTTGATGCACTGCACGCCAATCACCAGATCGCCCGCCGTCACGATGATGGCTTGGAGCGCGCCCAAGATCACCAGGAGCATCCAACGGCCGAAGTAGCCCTGGCGCGCCGTAAAGCCGCCAATGCCCTCGCGATCGACCTCGAGCTTGTAGATGGCGATGAGTACGTAACCGCCCACCCAAAGCGCCAGATTAGTGTAGAAGGGGGCGATGCCCGAACCAAAGCTCTTGACCGGATAGATCGACTTGGACGTCAACTCAACCGGAGATGCCATGAAATCTGCCACGTCATTGACATCGACGCCCATCAGATCAGACAGCTCGCCCATGGACTCGGAGGTCTGCAGCGCCGCGATGTCGTTGGCAGCGGTCGCAAGTTTGTCCTGAACCTTGGCAAGTGAGGCATCGGTCTGGGACAGCGTGGTCTTGGCCTGCTTGAGCGTGGCATCGAGCTGCGATAGCGTACCGCGCGCATTGGCGATTGTAGGCGTGAGGCCCGACACGATACCGGTTAGGTCGCCCGATACAACCGAGAAAGAGTCGAGCGCGCTGGAAGCCTTCGGCAGCGCATTTTGGCCAAGATCCGTCTGAGCCTGGCTAATGTTGGCCGTACCGGTTTGAATTGCAGTATTGATAGCGTCGCTGGCGCTCGAAACGGCCGAAGCGTCATTCGCAATAGCACTCGACTGCGCCGAGAGATTGTCCTTGACGGCCTGGAGGCTTTCGTTTTGTCCTCGAAGCGTATCGATCGTCGACGCGATGAGCGCGTTAATTTCCTCCGAACCCGTCGGCACGCTGTCCGCCAAATTCTGCAGGCGGACGATCAGCGCGTTGTTGTGGTCAATTGTCGCTTGAAGCGATTCGAGCGAGTTGTCGATGCGAGTGGTCGTAGACGTCAAGGCGCCCGTCATCTTTCCGACCGCAGCGTTCGCCGAAGCCGACGTCTTGGACAGTGCAACACTTCCCTCCGAAAGCGCCTTTGAGAGCGAGGTGATCGATTTGCCCGCGGTGGTGCGTGCTTCGCCCAACAGGTCGTTGCCTTGGGAGATCGCTTGAGTCAGCGAAGGCGTCTGACCCTGCAAACCGGCCAGCGCCCCATCCGCCGAGGCGATAGCACCGCTCGTTTTGTCGATAGCGGTGTTCATGTCGTTGATCGAATCGCGAACCTCGCTCAAGGTACCGGATGCCTCGGACACCGAACTCGTCAACGAATCCTGAACCTGGGCCGTCTTATCCTTAAAATCGATGCCGGCATCCTTGGCGATGCCCGCTACGGTCTCGCCCACCGTGGAGACAAACTCCGAATTGATCTGCTCCTCGATAGTATTGGCGCCGGTATCGGTCACCTTGGGCGCAATGGCGCTCTTCTTCTCATTAACGTAATACGTAAGCTTGGGCTGGCGGTAATTGCCATCGAGCATCGAGACAAGATTGTCGGAGAAGTTCTTGGGGATCACGATGGCGGCGTAGTACTCCCCGCTCTCGACGCCCTCTTTGGCATCGGCCGCCGAGTCGACGAAGGTCCAGCCCAGCTGATCGTTTTCCTTGAGCTGATCGACAACCTTGTCGCCCGCATTGAGCTCGCCCACCAGGTCGTTCTGAGTGCCCTGATCATTGTTGGCGATGGCAATCTTGATGCCCTGGGTGTTTCCGTACGGATCCCAGTTTGCCACGATGTTGTACCAAGCATACAGCGAGGGAATAACACACACGCCGAGGGTAACCACCAAGGCGACGGGGTTCACGAGCAATCGCTTGATGTCACGCTTAAAGATCGCAAAGGATACCTTTGCGTTGGATAGTTTGCTGCCGAGACTCACGCTTGGACCATCCATCCTGTCGTTGAATCGAATCGTACTATCGACAACCATTGTAGTAGGCGCTTTAACGTCTCAAAGCACAATGGTATTGAGTTTTGCGGGTAGCAATATACTACGAAGATGAGTTAGCGTACAGTTGTACAGTATCTTTAATTTCAGCAGGTCACAAAACCACAACCCGCACAAATTAGCAATTCAAATAGTCATCGGGGACGTTCTTAAACGACTAGTCAAACAAAAACGTCCCCGATGACTGCTTTCCCCCGTTCCCAAGGGATCATTATTGGACCGCCGATGTTTTGGTAATGCCAGCGAGCGGGCACCAGAGCGAACAAATTGGCATGAAAAGAGGACGGCATAGACCTTCTGGTCATGCCGTCCTCTTTGAATGACAAGTTGTCGCTCTGGTGCCCGCGCAGCGTCGGCTGGTCCGCCGTTCGTTAGAACGGCGGAACGAAGGGCAGCGTCGAGCTGTTACGCGGTTTGGTAAAACCGCGTAACTACCTAACTACATCAAGTTGCAGACAGCCGCCGCGAAGGCAACGGGGTCCTCGGGGAGGATGCCCTCGACCAGCAGGGCCTGATCGTAGAGCAAGCCGGAGTACTGCTTGATCTTGTCGGCGTCGCCTGCCTTCTGGGCAGCGACAAGCTTGTCGAAGACCGGGTGCTTGGCGTTGAGCTCGAGCACGCGCTGGCTCTTGGGCATGCCGTCGGGCGCGCCCTCGGGTCCCTTCTGGAGCACCTTCTCCATCTCGAGCGAAAGCGGGCCCTCGGTGGTGATGCAAGCGGGGGCATCGGTCAGGCGCGCGGAGACGGCAACTTTCTCGACCTTGTCACCGAGCGCCTCCTTCATAGCGCTAAAGAGGTCCTCGTTCTCCTTGGTGGCGTCCTCGGCCTCCTTCTTCTCGTCCTCGGTCGCCAGGTCAAGATCACCGGTCGCAACGTTCTTGAGCTCCAGATGACGATCCTCGACCTCGGGCTCGGCACCGTCGGCCACAGCCTTCTCGGCAGCCTCGCGGGCAGCGTCGTCCTCGTAAATCTTGGGCATATCGGCGGCAACGTACTCACGCATAGCCTGGAACGTGAACTCATCCACATCCTGCGTCAGCAGCAGCACGTCATAGCCGCGGTCGAGCACGCCCTTTACCACGGGCATCTTTGCCAAGCGCTCACGCGAGTCGCCGGCGGCGTAGTAGATGGCCTTCTGATCCTCGGGCATGCCCTTGGCATACTCGGCCAGGGTAATCATCTTCTGTTCCTTGGCAGACCAGAACAGCAACAGGTCAGCGAGTTCATCGGCCTTCATGCCATAGCTCGAGTAGATGCCGTACTTAAGACCGCGGCCAAAGTTCTCAAAGAACTTCTCGTAGGCCTCGCGGTCGTTGTCACGCATATCCTCAAGGTCGGCGGTAATCTTCTTTTCCACGCGCTTGGCGATGGCCTTGAGCTGACGGTTCTGCTGCAGCGTCTCACGCGAAATATTGAGCGTCACGTCGGCGGAATCCACGACACCGCGCACAAAGTTGTAGTAGTCGGGCAGCAGGTCGTCGCACTTCTCCATAATCAGCACGTTGGAGCTGTAGAGCGCCAGACCCTTCTCGTAGTCCTTGCTGTACAGATCGAACGGGGCGCGACCCGGCACAAACAGCAGGGCGTCGTACTCGAGCGTGCCCTCGGCGTGGAAGCTGATGGTGCGCGCAGGATTATCAAAGTCGTGGAACGTAGACTTGTAGAACTCGTCGTAGTCCTTCTGCTCAACATCGGAGCTGCGCTTTTTCCAAATCGGCGTCATGGAGTTGATGGTCTCGAGCTCCTGGTAGTCCTCATACTCGGGCTTGTAATCGTCGCCGGCGTCCTCGGGCTTGGGTTTCTGGCGGCTCTTGGACACCATCATCTGAATCGGATAGCGCACATAGTTGCTGTACTGCTGAATCAGGCTCTTGAGGCCCCACTCGGTCAGGAAGCGATCGTAGGTCTCGGCCTCGCCGTCGGCATCGAGCTTCTCGTTCTCGCGCAGCGTCAGGATGACATCGGTACCGTGCTCGGCGCGCTCGCCGTCCTCGATGGTGTAGCCCTCAAGACCGTCGGATTCCCACACATGGGCGACATCCTCGCCATAGGCGCGGCTGACGACCTTTACGTGGCTGGCAACCATAAAGGCGGAGTAGAAGCCCACGCCAAACTGACCGATGATGTCGACATCGGAGCCCTGCTGCTCGGCGTTCTCGGTCTTAAACTTCTCGGAGCCGGAGTGGGCGATGGTGCCCAGGTTGCGCTCGAGCTCCTCGGCGGTCATGCCGATACCGTTATCCGAAATCGTGATGGTGCGGGCATCCTTATCAAAGGAGACGCGAATGGACAGGTCGCCCTGGTCGATCTTGACGCTCGGATCCTGCAGGCTCTTAAAGTTGAGCTTGTCGACGGCGTCGCTCGCGTTAGAGATAAGCTCGCGCAGGAAGATTTCCTTATTGGTGTAGATGGAGTTGATCATGAGGTCGAGCAGTTTTTTGCTCTCGGTCTTAAATTGACGCATGTGCAGTCCTTTCGCGCTACCCCCGCCCACAAAAACGGCCCGGTCGCCCGAGCCGCATCGCAGACCTGCTATGTTCAGACTTAGATTTTATAACCCATTAGCGCGCATATATACATACGGAATCGAAAAACTGTATGTCTAAGCGCTCCGATGCACCAATTACCAAGGAGTGTCCCCAACCGCCGGCAGAAAAGGAACGTCCCTATCTGCCATCTACGCGCTTGGCCATCCAGGCATGAGGCTGGCCTTCATCCTCATAGTCCACCGGGGCAATCTGCGTGTAGCCCGCCTTGACATAGAGCGGTAGCACGTATTCCTGAGCATGCAGCTTAATGAGCTTGGCGCCGGCATCACGCGCGGTGGCATCACTGGCCTCGACAATCTTGCTCGCCAGACCGCGACGGCGCATGCTCGGCAGCACGGCCACGCGCCCCATAATGTAGGTCTCCCCCGCCGCGACACCTTCGTCCAAGTCGCACGCCGGCGACACCGGAGCCTCTGCGTCAGCCGCGCGCTCAAGCTCTTCGGGAAACACGCGCGAGCAACCGGCAAGCTCGCCGTCTACATAGAGCGTCACATGAATGCAGTTCGGATCCTCGTCGATAGCGTCGAACTCATTCTCGTAGCCCTGCTCGTCCATAAAAACGACGCGGCGCACCAACGCCGCGTCATCAAAGCATCCCGTCTTAAGTTGGATATCCATGCTGCCCTTTCATTCAATGCGAACGTTAGGGACAGATTTTAGCGAAAATGAGCTCCGCGCACGCTAAACTTCGCGCGAGCCTTCGCCAGGCAGTCGTAATGACCCACGTTATGGGCATCGCTCGCGATGAAGCTGTACAGGTTCTGATCGAACAGGCGCTGTGCCGGCTTTTTCTCGCGACCAAAGCGACCGCCGGCAATAAAGTCCGCCGAAGCCTGCAGCTTGCAGCCCATATCGACCAGGCGCTCCGCCACGCTTACATCCTTTTGAACCGCACGATAGCGCTCAGGATGAGCGATGATCACCTGGTAGCCACGACACTGCAAATCGTAAATCGTGTTCTCGTACTCTCTAAACGCATACGCATCGGCATGCGTCGAAAGCTCAAGCAGGAACTCATTGGTTCCATCGAAATGCAAGTGCTCCGCGGCATCGATACCAAGCTCAACGAGCTTTCGATGATTGACCTCGAAGCCCATCTGGAGCGGAAAACCGTCAGCGTTATCGCGCAGCAGCTCAAAGGCATCCCACATCTTGTCGTAATCAAAATAGGGATCACGGCAGTGAGGAGTGCAAACGATTCTGGTTACACCGGCCCGCTTGGCAGCCTCGAGCATCGCCAAGCTCTCATCGAGATCGGCGGCGCCGTCGTCTACACCCGGCAAGATATGGCAATGAATGTCACGCATAGGTCAGCCTTAATCAACTAAACGTTTGCTCGGTTGGTGAAGATGCCCTTTTTGGAAGTCCCCTGATCGTCGGAGCCCTTCTTAACCTTCTTACCGTCCTTGGTGTAGTAGGAGTAGTAGTACTCGCTGGTCTCGGTCTCGCAGTAGTTCATGACGGTACCGATGAGCTTGACCTTCTCGGACTTCTTAAGCTGGGCGATAGCGTTGAGCGCCTCTTCGCGCTTGGTAAAGTCCTCGCGCACCACGAACAGCGCGCCGTCGGTCAAGCTGGCAATCTCGGCAGCATCGATGAAGGTGCCGACCGGAGGAGCATCGAAGATGACGTACTGGAACTTGGCGGACAGTGCCTTTACCAGCTTGGCAAAGCGATGGGAGACGATGATGTCGGCAGGATTGGGAATGTGCGGCTCGGCATCGAGGAAGTAGAAGTTCTTCTGACCCGTCTCGACAATTGCCTGGTCAATGGAGATCTGCTCGGAAAGGACCGCATAGAGTCCGCCGCGCGAACGAACGCCGAGCATATCGGAAAGGGACCTGCGGCGCATATCGGCCTCGACCAGGAGCACGGACTTGCCGCTCGTGGCGATTGCCTGAGCAAGGTTAATGGAAACCGTAGACTTGCCCTCGTTGGGAATCGAGGAGGTAACGGTGATGGTGCGAATGGGGTCATCCACGCTCGCAAAGCGGATGTTGGCCAGAAGGGTCTTGGCGGCATTCTGTACAACGAGCTTATCGGTGTTCTTTGCCTTAGCCATGCCTATTTACCACCTTTCATAGCCGGAATTCGGCCAACAACGGGAATACCCAGGAGCTCTTCTGCCTCTTCAGCACCGCGGATGCGGGTATTGAGCATGTCTGCCAAAACGACATAGGCAACTGCGATAAAGATACCGGCGAGGAACGCGACGGCAATATACAGCGTGCGCTTGGGGCCGCTGGGGGCTTCGGGGGTCTTAGCCTCGTCGATAACGTTGATGCTCTGGGCAGCGCCGACGTTCTGAGCGACCGTACTCACCGAGCTGGCAATGGCCTTTGCGACCTCAGCCGTCTCCTTGGCATCGGTGCCGGTAACCGAAAGCGTAATGACACGCGTGGTGGTCTCGGAGGAAACAGACACCTTGTAGTCATCCAAATCGGTGAGGCCCAGTTCTTTGGCGGCGCCGCTCTTAACGCTATCGCTATCCAGCAGCGTGGCGATATCGTTGGAAAGCATCTGGCTCGCCGAGAGATCGTTGTAGCTCATCTGACCGCTATCGTCGGTCTTGGCGAGAATGTACATGCTCGTCGTCGCGGTATAGGTGTTGTCCATCGCAATGAAGGACACGATGCCCATGGCGATCGCGCAGACCACCGGAAGGGTGATGACCAGCTTGAGGTGCTTCTTCAGCAGCTGGAACAGTTCGAGAAGGGTCATGCAGCTTGCCTTTCATTTCCCCAGTTCGGATTGACAAAACTGTCCGTATGTTATCGCATCTTTTTACCGAGACCAAACTCTATACATAAGAAACAGGCTCTCCTGTAAAAATCCTTGATTATCAACTTTATCCGAACACCTCCCACATTCATCCGCACATGTGCGGATGAATGTGGGAACCCGATACCCTGAGGGCCGGACCGGCCGGCCCCGGAAGATCGGAGGACGGCATGTCCGGAAAGAGGAAGAAGGGTTCCGCGGAGGCGGCCCCGAGGGCCTACGGAAGGCTCACGAGGCACGAGCGGGACACGGTCCAGAGGATGCTGGAGCGCGGGGCCTCGTGCAGGGAGATCGCGAGGGAGCTGGGCAGGTCGCCCTCGACGGTGAGCGCCGAGGTGGCGTCG